>NZ_VSWE01000019.1:0-96514 GCF_009668275.1 Herbaspirillum sp. CAH-3
TGAAACAGATGTTCCTGGATTTAAAAGAGCTGGGATATGAAGGGTCGTACGACCGCGTGGCCGCCTTTGGTAGACGGTGGAAGGTGGGTCAAATGGAGAGGGTCAAATCCGCGAGCAAATCAACAATATTCAGTTGATACACGCCCTAAGACAATTATTTCTTCGAATTGGTAGAGCGCCAATCTCCGTGAATTCCTATCAGTATTCAGTTCAGCGCCGCCGGAAAATATGGAAACTGAGCATCATGCAGAGCTGATAGCACAAAAAAAAAGGTTCATATATTTCTCATATATGAACCCTTTTTTCTCAGGTTATGTGTCTATCTACACAAAAAGTCAAACGTCAATATTCCCCGCCTGCAACGCATTAGATTCAATAAACGCCCGACGCGGCTCCACATCATCGCCCATCAAGGTCATGAAGATCTGATCCGCAGCAATCGCGTCCTCGATCTGCACCTTCAGCAAACGGCGCACGGTCGGATCCATGGTGGTTTCCCACAGCTGCTCGGGATTCATCTCACCCAGACCTTTGTAACGCTGCTTGTTGACGCCACGCTCAGCCTCATCACGCAACCAGGCCATGGCCTGGCGGAATTCGGTGATGACCGATTCCTTGCGCTTCTCGCCCTGGCCGCGCGCCACGATGGCGCCCTTGCCGATGAGTCCCTTGAAGGTCTCGGCCGCCGTCGACAGCTGCTGGTAATCCGGGCCGCTCACGAAGTCCGCATCGATCACGGTCGCCTTGATGTTGCCATGCTGGCGACGATGAATATGCAGCGCCACCTTCTCGCTATGCTCATCCACGCGCGCCTGCACGTCGATGTTGATGTCGTTGATGGCCTTCTTCAGTTCTTCCGCGGTGGCGGTGGCCTGCTCGATGTTGTCCATCTTCAGCGCCACGCCGCCGGTCATGATGGCGTTCAGGGCCGATTCATCGATGGCGCGCGACAGGCGCATGATGATCGCGTTGGCCGTGTTGTACTGGCGTGCCAGTTCCACCAGCGCTTCGCCACTGATCGGCGCAGCACCTTCGGAAGGCTTGATCTCGGCGTCGTTCAGGGCGATCTGCATCATGTACTGCGCTTCCTCGAAGTCGTCCTTCAGGTAGCGCTCGTCCTTGCCTGCCTTGACCTTGTACAGCGGCGGCTGAGCGATGTAGATGTGGCCGCGTTCGACCAGCGCCGGCATCTGGCGATAGAAGAGCGTCAGCAGCAGCGTGCGGATGTGAGCGCCGTCAACGTCCGCATCGGTCATGATGATGATGCGGTGGTAACGCAGCTTGTCCGGATTGAATTCGTCAGCACCGATGCTCGTGCCCAGGGTCGCGATGAGCGTCGTGATCTGCTCGGAAGAGAGCATCTTCTCGAAGCGCGCCTTCTCCACGTTCAAGACCTTGCCGCGCAGCGGCAGGATGGCCTGGAACTTGCGGTCGCGGCCTTGCTTGGCCGAGCCACCTGCGGAGTCTCCCTCGACGATGTACAGCTCGCACAGGGCCGGGTCGCGTTCCTGGCAATCGGCCAGCTTGGAAGACAAACCCAAACCATCCATCACGCCCTTGCGGCGCGTCAGTTCGCGTGCCTTGCGGGCGGCCTCACGGGCACGTGCGGCTTCGACGATCTTGCCGCAGATGATCTTGGCATCGTTCGGCTTCTCGGCGAGGAAGTCGGTCAGGGTCTTGGCGACGATTTCTTCCACGGGGCCGCGCACTTCGCTGGAGACCAGCTTGTCCTTGGTCTGCGAGCTGAACTTCGGTTCCGGCACCTTCACCGACAGCACGCAGGTCAGGCCTTCGCGCATGTCGTCGCCGGAGATCTCGACCTTGGCCTTCTTGGCGAGATCGTTTTCTTCGATGTACTTGTTGATGACGCGGGTCATCGCGGCGCGCAGGCCGGTCAGGTGGGTGCCGCCGTCACGCTGCGGGATGTTGTTGGTGAAGCACAGCACCTGCTCGTTGAAGGCGTCGTTCCATTGCATCGACACGTCCACCGACACCAGCGTGCCCTGGTCGGATTGCTTCTCGCCGGTGGCCTGGAAAATGGTCGGGTTGAGGATGCTCTTGTTCTTGTTGATGTATTCCACGAAGCCGCGCGTGCCGCCTTCGAAGGCGAAGTCCTCTTCCTTGCCGGTACGCTGGTCGGTCAGCTTGATATGAACGCCATTGTTCAGGAAGGACAATTCACGGATACGCTTGGCCAGGATCTCGTAGTGGAATTCAACGTGGGTGAAGATTTCTTCGTCGGCCCAGAAGTGGACTTCGGTGCCGCGCTTGTCGGATTCGCCCACGACCTTGATCGGGGAGACCTGCACGCCATCGATCATCTCCAGCTCGCGGTTCTGCACGATGCCCTTGGCGAATTCCATCGCGTGGACACGGCCGTCGCGGCGGATGGTGAGCTTCAGCTTCTTCGACAGTGCATTCACGCAGGACACGCCCACGCCGTGCAGGCCGCCGGAGACCTTGTAGGAGTTCTGGTCGAACTTGCCGCCGGCGTGCAGTTCGGTCATCACGATTTCGGCGGCCGAACGCTTGGGTTCGTGCTTGTCGTCCATCTTCAGGCCCGTGGGAATGCCGCGGCCGTTGTCGGTGATCGAGATGGAATTGTCGGCGTGGATGGTGACGTGGATCTCGCTGCAGTAGCCGGCCAGGGCTTCGTCGATCGAGTTGTCCAGCACTTCGAACACCAGGTGGTGCAGGCCGGTGCCGTCAGAGGTGTCGCCAATGTACATGCCGGGACGCTTGCGCACCGCCTCCAGGCCTTCCAGGATCTGGATGGAAGAAGCGCCATAGCTTTGTTGCGCGGAATTGGTGTTGTCTGCGGGGCTGGAGGACATGGTTACCTTCTGAAAATGCTAGCCAAACGACTAGGGAGCTGCAAAAAACGGAATTCTGGGGACGAATCTTTGGAATTCTTAAAAGCAACCGAGGGGCCGTCTGGGACGGCCCCTCGGGCGCATGGAGCGGGCTTGCTCAGATCCGCATCGGCATGACGACGTACTTGAAGTCGGCGTTGTCAGGAATGGTGATCAGGGCCGACGAGTTGGCATCGCCCAGGGCGATGTTGACGTAGTCGTTCTTGAGGTTGTTGAGCACGTCGAGCAGGTAGCTGACGTTGAAACCGATGTCGACGGTGTCGCCGCCGTAGTCGATTTCCAGTTCTTCGACCGCTTCTTCCTGGTCGGCATTGGTGGAGCTGATCTTCAGGCTGCCCGGTGCGATCACCCAGCGTACGCCCTTGAACTTGTCGCTGGTCATGATGGCCGCGCGTTGCAGCGAGCGCAGCAGCTGGTCGCGGCTGATGGTGAAGCTGTTCTTGTAGCCCTTGGGCACCACGCGGGTGTAGTCGGGGAACTTGCCTTCCACCAGCTTGGAGATCAGCTCGATGTCGGCGAAGGTCAGCTTGACCTGGTTGTTGGCGATCTGCAGCTGGACTTCATCATCGCTGTCGTCGAGCAGGCGTTGCAGCTCGATGATGGTCTTGCGCGGGATGATGACTTCCTGGCGCGGGAAGTCCTGCTCGGTCTCGACCTGGCAGAAGGCCAGGCGGTGGCCGTCGGTGGCGACCGCGATGACGTTCTTGCCTTCCACCACCAGCAGCAGGCCGTTGAGGTAGTAACGGATGTCCTGCTGGGCCATGGCGAAGTGAACCATGTTGAACAGGTGCTTCAGGGTCTTCTGCGGCAGGTTGACCTGGGCGTTGTAGTGCTCGGCCTGGGCGACGGTCGGGAACTCTTCGGCGGCCAGGGTCTGCAGGGCAAAGCGGGACTTGCCCGATTGCACGGTCAGACGCTTGTTGGAGAGGGAGACCGACACTTCACCGGAATCCGGCAGGGCGCGCAGGATGTCGAGCAGCTTGCGGGCAGCCACCGTGGTGGCCGTGGACTCGCTACCCGAACCGACGTCGGCGTGCGTGGTGATCTGCACTTCGATGTCGGTGGACAGGAAAGACACCTTCTCGCCGTCCTTGCGAATGAGAATATTGGCCAGAATCGGCAATGTGTGCCGACGCTCGACAATACCACTCACGATCTGCAGAGGACGCAGGAGCGTGTCTCGTTGGGTTTTAACCAATTGCATAGTCAGTTTGTCCTTGCTAATAGTGGTTTAAAGGGCGCCGTTGGCCGGCGTTCAGTCATGCCCATGTCGCGCGTGTTCCTCCTCTGGTGAAAAACAGCTGCTGCCTGCAGTGCAACCTGCCCGACGCACTGCAGAACTCACTTCCTGAAATACGCAACGCTCCTGCTAGTGCATGACCGGCCGCTGCCGGTCCGATACCCGTTCCCGAAGAGCTGGTGATACAGCGACCCGGCATTGTCCATCTGCGCCTGACAAACCCGGGCAGCCAGAACCACTTGGCTATACGTTTGGAACATTTGAATACTTTTGCCGGATCTTGCCGGGTATTTATTCGAAGTTTCCGTGCTACTTCGCGGATTTCCTACTCCATGGCCGGCCCTTGCGTCCGCCTGCGAAATAACGCCTTCCATTGTACCAATCATCCCCTCTTCGGAGTAGTGCGGCAGGGGGCAGGGAGGGCCGGCCGAAGGCAAAAAAGGAGGGGAGGACGGGCGTGTTGTCTTTTCTTCCATATGCCGCCGAAGGCGGCATTTTTCAATTATCCACAGGCGATTTTGACCAAATTCACCGTCGTTTTGCTGCATTGCCTGGGGAAAAGAAATGCCGCCCGGTTCACGCTGGAAGCGGGCGGCATGTCGATTTATCCACAGGCGTTTTCGCGCCCTTGCTGGCCGGATCAACCCTTCAGGGTTTGCTCCAGCACGTGCAGTTCGTGGTTGCATTCCGGGCTCTTGGCACGGTCGGCGGCGATCTTGCGCACCGCGTGCAGCACGGTGGTGTGGTCGCGCCCGCCGAAGAGGTCGCCGATTTCCGGCAGGCTCTTCTGGGTCAGCTCCTTGGCCAGGTACATGGCGATCTGGCGCGGGCGGGCAATGTTGGCCGGGCGCTTCTTGGAATACATGTCCGCGACCTTGATGTTGAAGAAGTCGGCCACGGTCTTCTGGATGTTTTCCACCGAGATCTGGCGGTTCTGCACCGAGAGCAAGTCCTTCAGGGCTTCCTTGACCACGTCGATGGTGATGTCCTTGCCGTGGAAACGGGAGTAGGCCAGGATCTTGCGCAGCGCGCCTTCCAGCTCGCGGACGTTCGAACGCAGGTGCTTGGCCACGAAGAAGGCGACGTCGTCGGACAGCACCACGTCTTCGGCGGAGGCTTTCTTCATCAGGATCGCCACCCGCATCTCCAGCTCGGGCGGCTCGATGGCCACCGTCAGGCCGGAGTCGAAGCGGGAGATCAGGCGGTCATCCATGCCGCTGATTTCCTTGGGATAGGTATCACTGGTGATGATGATCTGCTTCTTGGCCGCGATCAGCGCTTCGAAGGCGTAGAAGAATTCTTCCTGGGTGCGGCTCTTGCCGCCGAAGAACTGGATATCGTCGATCAGCAGCAGGTCCAGCGAGTGGTAATAGCGCTTGAAATCGTCAAAGCCCTTGCGCTGGTAGGCCGTCACCACGTCGCGCACGTACTGCTCGGCGTGGATGTAGCGGATCTTGGCGCCCGGGTTATCCACAAGCACCTGGTTGCCGATGGCGTGGATGATGTGGGTTTTACCCAGGCCCACACCGCCGTACAGGAACAGCGGGTTGTAGGACGTGCCGGGGTTGTTGGCCACCTGGGTAGCCGCTGCGCGCGCGAGCTGGTTGGCTTTACCGGTGACCAGGTTGTCGAAGGTCAGCACCGGGTTGATGCGCGACTGTTCCTGGCGCGGGGCCACCGCGCGTACCGGCTGGGCCGGTTCCGGATCCAGGTGCAGCTGCTCGTGGTTGGGCAGGCCCAGGCCGCTGGCGCCACCGCCATTGGCTTGCGCATTGGCGGCCGGGCGGCGGCCCTGGTTGCCGCGCGGGTCCAGCACGAACTGCACTTCGGTGGGCGCGTCCCAGTATTCGCAGGCCAGCGCGGTGATGCGGTTGGCGAACTGCGTCTTGACCCAGTCCAGCTTGAAACGATTGGGCGCGGCAATGCGCAGCAGCCCGTCCTCGAAGTCGAGCGGGACCAGCGGCTTGATCCAGGCGCTGTATTGCTGAGGCGTCAGCTCCTGCTCAAGTTTGTGGGAGCAGGCCTGCCAGAAGTTTTCCATGAAGCTTTCTTGTCGGATGATTGCGGCGCCCGACTGCCGCGTCCTGCGGACGGGCCTGTGGACGAAGTCGTCCGGGCGCGAAACGAGGGACGCATTCTACTCCGGTAAACTGAAGTTATCCACAGGCGAACCGGCAAAAAACCCTGAAAAACTTGATCTATCCACAGGCTGCGCAGCAGCCATCTGCGTCGCGTTCACGCAAAGGCGCTTGAGGGGCGGGTGATAGGGGGACAGAGTGGTGCGCTTGTGGAAAACGCAAGCTCATCCTTGGGGACGAGGTTTTTTGTAACAGCCTGTGCAAAACACGGGAGCAGGCTGGATCCTGTCCCCGATTTTCCCTGTGGACAAATGAAATGCCGTGAAATTCAGGCTGTGGACAAGATAACTGGCCGGCCTCAATCGACCACGGCACCGTCGACAAAGACCTTCATTTCACCGGCCTGGTATTGCGTCCAGACTTCATTATTGGTCAGCGGCTGGGTGACGATCACGGCCACCCGGTCATGGGTGGTGGTGACTTCCGAAAAATCGACCGACAGATCCTCATCCGAGAGCTTGGCCTTGGCAAAGGGATGCTGGCGGACGATGTAATAGAGATTGGTGGAGCAGTGGGTGTACAGCGCCGAGCCATCCGAGAGCAGCATGTTGAAGGTGCCATGGCTGGCGATGCCGTCGACGATCTCGCGCAACGCCACGCGCAGGTCGGCCAGCAAGGGCAGGGTATCGCCAAAGCGCTTGCGCATCTCCTGCAGGATGAAGCAGAAGGCCAGTTCACTATCGGTGGTGCCGACCGGCCGGAAAGGCCCGTCCAGCGTGGGGGTGAAGTTTTTCAGGTCACCATTGTGGGCAAACACCCAATAGCGGCCCCAGAGTTCGCGCACGAAGGGATGGCAGTTGGCCAGCGTGACGCGGCCTTGGGTGGCCTTGCGGATATGGGCGATGACATGCTGCGACTTGATCGGATAGCGCTTGATCAGCTCGGCCACCGGCGAATCCACGGCGGCCTGGTGATCGACGAAGGTGCGTACCCCGGAGCCCTCGAAGAAGGCGATCCCCCAGCCATCGCGGTGATGGTCGGTCAGCCCGCCACGGGTGGCAAAGCCGGTGAAGCTGAAGACGATGTCGGTGGGGGTGTTGCAGTTCATCCCGAGAAGCTGGCACATGATGTCTTGCGGTAAGGCTGTAAGGATAGTCAGATGGACAAGTTATCACGATTGCCGCCGCCCATGACGCGGGCTGTGGACAAAAAAAGCCCCGCGAGCTTGCGCTGGCGGGGCTAATCCTTCCTAAAGAGGGAGGAGGAGACACAGTACGTACTACAAAACTTCAACTACACGACCAGAAGCCGGTGGGCCTCGAACTACGGTCAGGCGGGGACTGGATCAGTCACGCGCGGCCATGTTGCGCAGTTCGGCGGCAAAACTTGGTTGGGACAGGCTGTATTCGTTGGCCATGCGGTTCAACATCATCTTGCCGCTGAACTTGTGCGCCAGGATGCGTTGCTCCAGCGACTTGCGCGGCTTGACCAGCAGCACGGCGGCTTGCGCCAGTCCCAGGATCAGCGGCTTGAACACCATCACCAGGGTCACCAGTGCACCCAGACCCAGCGCCGGACGGACATAAGCCGCCATCAAACCGAGGAAGGACTGCGCGAAGGGCAGGGCTGCTTCTGCGGGAAAGGCCAGGTTCAGGAAGGACATGATATTTCTACCTCTGATAATCAGGCCGCGGCACGATTGCGCGGCGTTCAAGTTCACTGTTGTTGCGTCGCAGTATGATGGTTCGCCTCCTGTATGACTACTTTAGAGTTCTCATATCAGTTATAGCGTTTGTGAATAAAGCGGTTTCTGGCCACAAAATTCTTCATATCGCCCCGGAACCCGCTTCAAGCGGGAGACAAGATCACCAGCGTGTGCCGATGCAGTCGTCCGGGCGGCCCTTTCTTGACGGCACTGATGCAGATTTACAACGGGGTTTGACGCCAAGGCCGGGCGCGCTGAATATCTGGCATGGGGAATCGGGCGAAACGCTCATATCCGGCGATGCGGAGATGAAGCCTCCAAGGACAGGAAGTCCGCCGGTTGCGGCTTGTCGCGGACCCACGAAAAAAAACCCCACAGGCTGGGCCTGCGGGGTTAATCCTTCCTAAAGAGGGAGGAGGAGACAACGGATCGGTGTCCTGACGCGTTGATCGAATCAGCGTCAACATAAGCGCCGTACGCGCCGGGAACTACCGAAATCCTTCACTACCGGCATCGGCCGCTCGGGGCTGATGCCAAGGTCACGCAGAAGTCATGCGCGACCGGTAAAACTTGAATCTGGTGAAGCAGAAACCTTCAATTAACCGCGCGAAGCGATGAAGCGCAGTTCAGCAGCCAGGTTCGGCTGGGTGGCTTCGAACTTGTCGGCCATGCGGTTCAGCTGGCGGGCGCCGGTAGCGCGATCCTGTTCGGCGGCAACCAGAGCAACGGCTTGCAGCTCGTGGGCCTTGACGAAGTGGATGAAGATGTTGCG
This sequence comes from Herbaspirillum sp. CAH-3, assembly GCF_009668275.1. Lineage (NCBI taxonomy): Bacteria > Pseudomonadati > Pseudomonadota > Betaproteobacteria > Burkholderiales > Oxalobacteraceae > Herbaspirillum > Herbaspirillum sp. CAH-3. Next base: position 8,669 of record NZ_VSWE01000019.1, read on the forward strand.
CATGACGGCGGCGAACTTGCTCTTGAAGGTGCTGTTGGTGCTTTGTGCGATGGTTGCCATGATTCGATCCTTGACGTTGTGTGTTATGTTGCATTGCAGTGTAGTGAACTCACATTTGTTTGCCCACTTTCCGTTTCGGATATCAGTTATATAATCTGTGAATAATCTTTCTGCCGGCGATCACCGGCGTCCACACTGCCTCTCCTTACCGCCGCAAAGGCCCGCCCTATGAGCTTTCTCACCCTGGACCTGAACCTGTTGCGCGTATTCGACGCCGTCATGACCGAGCAGAACCTCACGCGCGCCGCCAATTTGCTGGCCATGACGCAGCCGGCTGTCTCCAATGCGCTACGCCGCCTGCGCGACACCCTCAACGATGACCTGGTCATTCGCACCGCCCACGGTGTGAAGCCCACGCCGCGCGCCGAAGAGCTGTGGCCGACGGTGCGCCGGGCGCTCTCGGAGCTGGAAGCGGTGATCGCGCCGGAAAGCTTCGACATTTCGCGCGCCCAGAACACCTTCCGGATGGCGATGGTCGATGCCACGGCCGCGCTGTGGCTGCCCTCGCTGGTGCGCACCATCATGCGCGACGCCCCGCGCATCAAGATCCGCATGATGCCGCTGACGACCCGCGACCCGCGCGCCATGCTGCTGCGCGGCGACATCGACCTGGCCGTAGGTTTCTTCCCCGGCGTGACCGCGCAGCTGGCCGATGGCCAGGGCATGGCCAAGAGCCAGATCAGCCATGCGCGGCTCTATACCGGGCAATATGTCTGCGTGATGCACAAGAACCATCCGCTGGCCGGCCAGCCGCTGACGCTGGACAGTTATTGCAGCGCCGACCACCTGCTGGTGAGCCTGTCCGGCAAACCCCATGCGGTCATCGATGACGTGCTGGCGGGCATGAACCGCGAGCGCAAGATCCTGCTGACGGTGAACCAGTTCTTCACGGCCGGGCGCATCGTGGCCAGCTCCGAGCTCATCACCGTGCTGCCGCGCCACCTGGTGGCCGCCACCGGCATGGCCGAGGCGCTGGTGGTGAAGGAATTGCCCTTCCAGACCCCGGAAGAACACGTGGACATGCTCTGGCATGAACGCGACGCCCGCAATCCGGCCCACAAGTGGCTGCGTGCGCACTTGTCTGCAACAACCCACGACGAATTCGGTCGTATCAACATGAAGCGCTGAAGCAGCGCGTGCGGCAAAGGGCTTTTCCGAACTGATTCATCCACAGGCGTCCCTGAGACAGGCGCCCGGAAAGCCGCCCCGCGCGGGCATCGGCGCCTGTTGATCACCCCAACCAGGGAAGCCGACCCGATGCCGCGCCTGACCAGAATCCTCCTTTGGCTGCTTGCCAGCCTCCTCCTCGTGATCGCCGCCGCGGTCATTTTCATCCTCACCTTCGACTGGAACCGGGCCAAGCCCTGGATCAATACCCGCGTCTCCGAGGCCACCGGGCGCGAATTCGCCATCGACGGCAATCTCTCCCTGCACTGGCATCGGCCGGAGCCGACCACCCCGCCGGCGGGATTCTGGGCGCGCTGGGTACCGTGGCCGCGCCTGCAGGCGGAGAACCTGCGCCTGGGCAATCCGGCAGCCTTCGCCAGCTCGGGGCAGATGGCGACGGTGCGGCAGGTCACTTTCACGCTCAATCCCTTGCCGCTGCTTGTGCACAAGATTTCCCTGCCGTCGCTGGAGGTGCAGGATCCTTCCGTATCGCTGCTGCGCAACCGCGAGGCTGTGAACAACTGGACCTTCAAGACCGACAACGGCACGCCGTCTTCCTGGCAGCTGCAACTGGGCCGCATCAGCCTGCGCCAGGGCAAGCTTGCGCTCGACGACGCTGTGCAAAAGATCAATATCAAGGCCGACATCGACACCCTCGATCCCGACAAGGAAAAAGTCTACGGACTGGGCTGGAAGCTGGCCGGCAGTTTCAACGGCGCGCCGGTGTCGGGAGAGGGCAAGGCCGGCGGGGTACTTTCGCTGCAGGACCAGCAGCAACCGTATCCGCTGCAAGCACAGGTGAAGGTCGGCAAGACCGCCATCGGCGTGCGCGGCACCCTGACCAAGCCGGCTGAACTGGCCGCGCTGGACTTGCGGCTCTCGATTGCGGGTGCCAGCATGGGCAATCTCTATCCGCTGACCGGCGTGCTGCTGCCGGAAACGCCGCCCTTTGCCACCGAGGGTCGCCTGATCGGCAAGATCTCGCCGCAACGCAGCGAATGGCATTACCAGGACTTCAGCGGCAAGGTCGGCGACAGCGATCTCAACGGCAGCCTGGACTACCTGACCGGTGGCGCACGTCCCCAACTGACTGGCGCGCTGACGTCCAATGTGCTGCGCTTTGACGACCTGGCCCCTTTGATCGGCGCCGACTCCAACGCCGAGAAAGCCCAGCGCGGCGCGGAGGAGCGCCAGCCCGGTGACAAGGTGCTGCCGGTCAAGACCTTCAGTACCGATGCCTGGGGCGCGCTGGATGCGGATGTGCGCTTCACGGGAAAAAGCATCACCCGCCAGAAGGGACTGCCCATCAGCGACCTGCAGGCGCACCTGATCCTCAAGGACAAGGTGCTCACGCTTGATCCCCTGAACTTCGGCGTGGCCGGCGGCAATCTCACCTCCACCATCCGGCTGGACGGCCAGGCGGCGCGGATGAAGTCCGAGATGAAGCTCTCTGCACGCAAGCTGAAGATCCAGAAACTCTATCCCCAGCTCGATGCCTCGCGCACCAGCTTCGGCGAGATCAACGGCGATGCGAAGCTGAGCGCCACCGGCAACTCGGTGGCCGCCATGCTGGGTTCGGCCAATGGCGAAGTGAAGACCCTGGTCAACCAAGGCGCCATCAGCAAATTCCTGCTGGAGGCGGCCGGGCTCAATGTGGGCAACGTGGTCATCAGCAAGCTGTTCGGCGACAAGGAGGTCAAGCTCAATTGCCTTGCCGGCGACCTGCCGGTGCATGACGGCGTCATGACCGTGAAGACCCTGCTGCTGGACACCGAAGATGCCCTGATCGTGGTCGATGGCAGCATCGACATGAAGCGCGAACTGCTGGACCTGAACGTTCATCCGCGCAGCAAGGGCTTGCGCATCATCTCGCTGCGCTCCCCGCTGTACGTGAAGGGCAGCTTCAAGAATCCGGATGTGGGCGTGGATAAGGGGGTACTGGCCCTGCGTGCCGGTGGTGCCGTGGCACTGGGCCTGCTGGCACCGGTGACGGCCATCCTGCCCCTCATCAATATCGACGGTGACCAGAAGGCCGAGTGTGGCCAATTACTGGAAGAAGTGAAGAAAGCACCGCAGGCGCCTCCACCGGGCAAAAGCACTGTGCAAAAGCGCGCGCCTAAAAATTAGGCAGCTGCAAAACGTGAAGATTCTTGCCGCCGGGCCAGGGGATAACTTCCCTGGCCCGGTGTCATTTCAGGGCTGCATCTTGTCGCTTGCAGTACGTACGCTTTTGATGCCTGTGGAGAAAATCCCCTCAAACCCGGGGCTAGCTCCCCTTTTGGGCGGTCCGACGGGGGTAAATCGGTGACCAAATGTCCGAAATCGGTGACTTCTCGAAAATCTTTATCCGCCAGCATCGAATCCATCAAATTCGGAACTGCCTGTGGATAAAGTTCTGAATAACTTTTTCATCGTTTGGGGAAAAGTCAAAAAGTTATCCAAAGGCGGATTTTTATCCAAGATCGGTTATGGGCTCATACAGAGCTTGCCCAAGGCTTTGTCCTTTGCGTAAACGGCTGATTTTTCTTGTGTAAACCAAGTTATCCACAGTACCCCCGGGACGTTAACCATCACTACTAATTTTATAAACAGCTTAGATTTAAAGCCTAAGCGCGCGCGCTTTCGCACGCGACGCGGCTTGGTCACCAGGACACCGGAGGCACGACTGACTTGGCCAAAACGCCGTCATTCGGGGATCCAGGCGCTGGAACCGGCAGAAAAAAGCGGCTGCACGCAGGTTTTCAGGGGGGATTGCCCGCAGCTGCCCTGGACGAGCCCGTGCGCAACGCCAGCAAAAAGAACGCAGGGTGCAGAGCGCTGTGGGAAAGAAAGCCAGCCAAGGCCCTGTACGGTGCCTTCGCCAGCTTTTTTTATCCACAGGAGAGGGCGGGATGGGGGTGTGAGCTCAATAACGGCCCGTGCTGATGACCGCAGTGGATAAATCAGCCGGCCTTCAGGTCGACCGCGCCCGGGACATCGAGCACCAGGTCGCTGCGGGCCTCGGCCACGCACGGCAGGATCCAGCCTTCGGCCTTTTCTTCGCGTGCAAGACCGGGCCATTCGATCTGGTATTCAATCTCGCCTGTGGACAATTTGCACATGCAGGTCCGGCAAGTGCCATTGCGGCAAGAGTTGGGGAGCCGGACGCCGGCTCGCAAGCCAGATTGCAACAAGGACATTCCAGCAACTTGTTCAAATTGCAAACCCGCGGGCTGGATTTCTATCAAGAATGTTTTTTTGGGGTCCATGCCGTGATTTTCCGGGGTTTGAAGGCCGCCTGTGGATAAGTCTCTGCATATCCGCTGGGCGTTTTGGGTATATCTCGCTGATTTATCCACGGCCGAAAAATTGTCCAGAATCTGTGCCTCGGCAATGCAGAAGCTTACCAAGCGTTTATCAGAAAGCTAAAGTCTTGATTTTTTTCGTGTAAACCGAGTTATCCACAGTTTTCGGCGACGTTAACTACTACTACTACTTATATATATCCACATCTAAATTAAAGAACCGAAAGCGCGTGCGCAGTGGACATCTTTCCAAAAAATTGGCTTTCAAACACCAAAACCCGCTGAAAAGCCCTTGGCAAGCCGCTGATCAGCTAGAAAAGTCCTTCAGGTTCGGCAGGAAGACGGGGATTTCAGAGCATGATTTCCATGGAGCAACCACCGGAGATGTCTTCAAAGCAAGTTTCTTTACAGTTTCAGCTTTGCCAGACTTGTTGCAGCAATTGGAAAACAGCCTTGATGGCCGCTTCATGTTGTCTTTTTTCTAATGTAATGAAGCTCAGTTCGGTCGACAGTTCGACCGCATCCGCAATCACCAACCCATGGGCGTGCGCTTGGCTCAAGGCGATGGACTCCCGCGCCAGCGAAAGCCCGACCCCGGATTTCACCAGGTCGAGCATGGAGGATTCCTGGTCCACTAGGGCAACGGTCTGCGGTTTTGTCTGATTTTGAGCGAAGATCTTGCTTAATAGGCGATGATGTGCGGATTCTGGCGGGGTCCAGATCCACGGCAAGCGCGCCAGTTCTTTCCAGCCTTTCCCCGACACGCGATTTTTCCAGCCAGCCGGGGCGATGACGTTGTAGCTGAATGAAGTCAGCGTCATGGCATGAAAGCCCTTGCCCGGGTCGCCCAGGAAAAATCCGACGTCCAGCTGGCCCGCGCGCACTTCGTTGAGAACCGAACCCGACATGTGATGCGACAACTGGGTCGACAACTGCGGATGCCGCTCGACCAGCAACTTCAGGAAAGCACCGAGCCGGATGAATTCCGGATCGAGGATGGTGCCGATGGCCAGGCTGCCGGAAAGAAGGTTGTCGCTGGAACGCAATCCGGTCGCATGACGCCGCAATTCCTGCACATCGCCCAGCACCCGTTCGGCGAACGGGAGCAAGGTATTGCCCTCGGCGGTGAGGACCATGCCGGATGCACTCCGATTGAACAAGGCCAGGCCCAGGCTTTCCTGCAGCGCCTTGATCTGCAGGCTCACCGCGGGCTGGGTCAGGTGCAGTTTTTCGGCGGCCCGGGTCAGGTTGCCTTCGTGGGCCACTGCGATAAAAGCACGTAATTGCGTCAGATCCATGGTCTTCGTCCGTGATCGCTCTGCATTTCAAGCAAGCCGGGATGTGGATAAGCCCGTGGATATCCCGGTGTATAGCTTGTGAGGATCTTGTGGGTAGCGTGTGAACAATCAGGAGCTAATTATAAGCATTCTTTATATTGCTCTTGATAATTCCTCATTGGATGCGAAGCCGGCAGGCGACTATTCTTGCTCTTCCATGGCAATCGTCCGTCGGGGTGACGGACTGGCCCGCTTGCAGGAGGGAGCAGGAGACAGCGCCTTCCACCTTCATTGAAAACACCAAAGGAAACCTTATGAGCCTCCCGCAGATCGATCACTTCATCAATGGCCAGATTTCCCGCTCCGAGAGCGGCCGCAGCCAGGATGTCTTCAACCCGGCCACCGGCGCTGCCACGGGCAAGGTGTCCCTGGCCTCGGTGCAGGAGGTCAATGCGGCCGTCGCCGCTGCCAGTGCTGCGGCACCGGCCTGGGCCGAGACGGCACCGTTGAAGCGGGCGCGGGTGCTGTTCAAGTTCAAGGAGCTGATCGAGCAGAACCACGATGCCCTGGCCAAGGCGATCACGCTGGAACATGGCAAGGTGTTCTCGGATGCGAAAGGGGAGGTCACGCGCGGCCTGGAGATCGTCGAATTCGCCACCGGCATCCCGCAACTGCTCAAGACCCAGTTCACCGACAACATCGGCGGCGGCATCGACAACTGGAACCTGCGCCAGCCGCTGGGCGTGACGGCCGGCATCACGCCGTTCAACTTCCCGGTGATGGTGCCGCTGTGGATGGCGCCGATTGCCATTGCCACCGGTAACAGCTTCGTGCTCAAGCCCTCCGAGCGCGATCCTTCACCTTCACTGATGCTGGCTGAACTGTTCAAGCGCGCCGGCCTGCCCGATGGCGTCTTCAACGTGGTGCAGGGCGACAAGGTGGCCGTGGATGCGCTGCTGGAGCATCCGGAGGTACAGGCGGTGTCCTTCGTTGGTTCCACCCCGATTGCCGAATACATTTACCGCAAGGCCACCGAGCGCGCCGGCACTTTCCCGCTGCGCGCCCAGGCCCTGGGCGGCGCCAAGAACCACCTGGTGGTCATGCCCGATGCCAACCTGGAACAAGCCGTGGATGCCCTGATCGGTGCGGCCTATGGTTCGGCCGGCGAACGCTGCATGGCGATCTCGGTGGCGGTGGCCGTGGGCAGCGTGGCCGACAAGCTGGTGGAAGCCTTGATCCCGCGCGTGAAGGCGCTCAAGGTCAAGAACGGCATGGAAGACGACGCCGAGATGGGCCCGCTGGTCACCGCCGCCCACAAGGCCAAGGTGGAGGGTTATATCCAGAGCGGCGTGGATGCCGGTGCCAAGCTGCTGGTCGATGGCCGCGGCCTGAAGGTGCCGGGCCATGAGGAAGGATTCTTCATCGGCGGCACGCTCTTCGACCATGTCACCACCGAGATGAAGATCTACCAGGAAGAAATCTTCGGCCCGGTGCTGTGCGTGGTGCGCGTGCCGGACTTCGCTTCAGCCGTGCAACTGATCAACGCGCATGAGTACGGCAATGGCGTCTCGCTCTTTACGGCCGACGGCAACACCGCGCATGAATTCTCGCGCCGCATCCAGGTCGGCATGGTCGGCATCAACGTGCCCATCCCGGTGCCGATGGCCTGGCACTCCTTCGGCGGCTGGAAGCGCTCGCTCTTTGGCGATACCCATGCCTATGGCGAAGAGGGCATCCGCTTCTACACGCGCTACAAGTCCATCATGCAGCGCTGGTCGGCCACCATCGGCAAGGGGGCCGAGTTCACCATGCCGGTGGCGAAGTAAGCAGGGTGGCGGCCGCCTCTTGCCAGGGCAGGGGCGGCGGCAGACGACAAGATCACAAGATCACAAGATCACAAGAACAAGCCAGCGGAGACACCATGCAATCGGCAGGGCAATACGACTACATCATCATTGGCGCCGGCACTGCCGGCTGCGTCATGGCCAACCGGCTCTCGCGCCAGACCGGCAAGAAGGTGCTGCTGCTGGAAGCGGGTGCCAAGGACGACTACATCTGGATCCATATTCCGGTCGGCTATCTCTACTGCATCAACAATCCGCGTACCGACTGGATGTTCCGCACCGAGGCCGATCCGGGCCTCAACGGCCGCAGCCTGATCTACCCGCGCGGCAAGGTGCTGGGCGGCTGCTCTTCCATCAACGGCATGATCTACATGCGTGGCCAGGCACGTGATTACGATCACTGGGCCGAGGTCACGGGCGACGACAGCTGGCGCTGGCAGAACGTGCTTCCCTTGTTCAAGAAGAGCGAGGATTACCACCTCGGCGCCAGCCAGTTCCACGGTGCCGGCGGTGAATGGCGCGTGGAGAAACAGCGCCTGCGCTGGGACATCCTCGATGCCTTCCGCGATGCGGCCGCCGAGAATGGCATTCCGAAGGTCGAGGACTTCAACCGTGGCGACAACGAGGGTTGTGGCTACTTCGACGTCAACCAGAAGCGCGGCGTGCGCTGGAACGCTTCCAAGGCCTTCCTGCGGCCTGCCATGAAGGATGGCAACCTCACCATCATGACCGGCTCGCACGTGAGCCGCCTGCGCATGGAGCAGGGCGAACAGGGGCCGGTCTGCACCGGCGTCGAATTCACCGGCGGTGGCAGCGCCTGGTTTGCCGAAGCCCGGGAAACCATCCTGTGCGCGGGGGCCATCGGTTCGCCGCATATCCTGCAGATGTCGGGCATCGCCGATCCAGCACTGCTGCAACAGCACCAGATCCCGGTGGTGCACGCGCTGCCGGGCGTGGGCGAGAACCTGCAGGATCACCTGCAGATGCGCATGGTCTTCAAGGTCGATGGTGCCAGGACCCTCAACGCCATGGCCTCGACCCTGGTCGGCAAGATGAAGATCGGGCTGGAATACCTGCTCATGCAAAGCGGGCCGATGTCGATGGCGCCCTCGCAGCTGGGCGCCTTCGCCAAATCCGATGCGCAGCAGGCCAGCGCCAACCTGCAGTATCACGTTCAGCCGCTGTCGCTGGAAAAATTCGGCGACCCGCTGCATGCCTTCCCGGCCTTCACGGCCAGCGTGTGCAACCTGCGTCCGACCTCGCGCGGCCACGTGCGCCTGGGCTCGACCGATCACGCCCTGGCACCCAGGATCACCACCAACTATCTCTCCACCGAAGAAGACCTCAAGGTTGCCGCCAACGCGCTGCGCCTGACCCGCCGCATCGCGGCCTCGCCGGCGCTGTCGCGTTATCGCCCCGAGGAATACAAGCCCGGCACGCAGTATGAAAGTGAAGCCGATTTGTATCGCGCTGCCGGTGATGTGGGCACCACCATCTTCCATCCGGTCGGTACCTGCCGCATGGGCCGCAGCGATGATGCGATGGCCGTGGTCGACGCCCAATGCCGGGTGCGCGGCGTGTCAGGATTGAGCGTGGCCGATGCCTCCGTGATGCCCTCCATCACCTCCGGCAACACCAATTCCCCGACTGTCATGATCGCCGAGAAAGTCGCGTCCAGCCTGCTTTCCCGGGCTTGAGACGGCAATTCCCAGCCGCTGGACCATACGGTACTTATACGTATTGTATGAATGGTACGAACCGGCTACTATGCGCCAAATATTAAAACTAGCTTCTCGATTCGCCAGGTAAACAACGCGGTTCCTGAATCCAAAAGATTCAGTTTGTCCGCAGCAGGCAGGCCTTGACGACCGGATCCACCGGCGCGGGCATCAAAGGGAAAGAAGAGACCATGACAGACGTCATTCTGGAGACACGAAACCTGACGAAGGAATTCAAGGGTTTCACGGCAGTAAGCGCGGTCAACCTGCAAATTGAGCGCGGTCACATTCATGCCTTGATCGGCCCCAATGGCGCCGGCAAGACCACTTGCTTCAACCTCCTGACCAAGTTCTTGGTACCGACCTCGGGCCAGATCCTGTTCAACGGCAAAGACATCACCATGGATGCGCCGGCGCAGATCGCGCGCCAGGGCATCATTCGCTCCTTCCAGATTTCCGCCGTCTTCCCGCACATGAGCGTGCTGGAAAACGTGCGCATCGGCCTGCAGCGCAAGCTCGGTACCTCCTTCCATTTCTGGAAGAACGGCGAGAGCCTGAAGCAGCTCGACGAGCGCGCCATGCAGCTGCTGGAAGAAGTGGACCTGACCAGTTTTGCCCGCACCACCACGGTGGACCTTCCCTACGGCCGCAAGCGCGCCCTGGAGATCGCCACCACCTTGGCCATGGAGCCGGAACTGATGCTGCTGGACGAACCGACCCAGGGCATGGGCCACGAAGACGTGGACCGCGTCACCGCACTGATCAAGAAGGTCTCGGCCGGCCGTACCATCCTCATGGTGGAGCACAACATGAGCGTGATCTCCGGTATCTGCGACCGCATCAGCGTGCTGCAACGTGGTGCGCTGCTGGCTGAAGGCAGCTATGAAGAAGTCTCGCGCAATCCGCAGGTGATGGAAGCCTACATGGGCAGCACCTCGGCCGAACTGCAAGGGGCTCACTGATGAGTACCGCCACCATGAATGCTGATGCCATGACGACGTCTTCTTCTTCCGCGCCGCTGGTGCTGCAGATCAGCGATCTGCAATCCTGGTACGGCGAATCGCACATCCTGCACAACGTCAACCTCAACGTCCACCAGGGCGAGGTGGTCACGCTGCTGGGCCGCAATGGCGCCGGCCGCACCACGACGCTGCGTTCCATCATGGGCCTGGTCGGTACCCGCAAGGGCAGCATCAAGATCAACGGCCAGGAAACCATCAACCTGGCTACCCACAAGATCGCCCACTACGGCGTGGGTTACTGCCCGGAAGAGCGGGGCATCTTCTCCTCGCTCTCGGCCGAAGAAAACCTGATGCTGCCGCCCTTTGTTTCAAAGACGGACAAAGGCATGTCCATCGACGAAATCTACGAGATGTTCCCCAACCTGAAGGAACGTCGCAACAGCCAGGGCACGCGCCTGTCCGGTGGTGAACAGCAGATGCTGGCGGTAGCGCGCATCCTGCGCACCGGTGCCCGCCTGCTGCTGCTCGACGAGATCTCCGAAGGCCTGGCCCCGGTCATCGTGCAGGCCTTGGCCCGCATGATCACTACGCTCAAGGCCAAGGGCTACACCATCGTCATGGTCGAGCAGAACTTCCGCTTCGCCGCGCCGCTGGCTGATCGCTTCTATGTGATGGAACACGGCCAGATCGTCGAATCCTTCGCCTCCTCCCAGCTGGAAGCGAAGATGCAGACCCTGAACGAACTGCTCGGCGTTTAAGCACCGCTCCCCGGCAATGCACTGCACTGCCGGGTCCGGCCTCCAGATTTTTCCGGTATCACCAGCTTCACGACTAGAAGAAGTACTGCCAACAAGTACGTCCGCGGGGTGAGCGATCCTCTCCCCGTTCCACCAAGTTGTCTCGCATCGAAATCATCAAGCGGGCTTCATAACAGAGGAGATGAAAATGAAACTCAAGGCAATGGCACTGGCCGTTACCGCAGCTGCTGCGGCATTCGCGACCGCGCCGGCTTCGGCACAGATCTCGGGTGATGTGATCAAGATCGGTTTCATTACCGATATCTCGGGCGTGTATTCGGACATCGACGGCCAGGGTGGCGCCGAAGCCATCAAGATGGCCATCGCCGACATGGGCGGTTCCATCAACGGCAAGAAGATCGAACTGGTTGTGGCCGACCACCAGAACAAGGCCGACGTGGCCGCCAGCAAGGCCCGTGAATGGTTCGACCAGCAGGGCGTGGATGTGTTGATCGGTGGCACCAACTCCGGCACCGCCCTGGCCAGCGCCAAGGTCGCAGCCGAAAAGAAGAAAGTCTATTTCTCGGTCGGTGCTGGCACCGCCCGTCTGACCAATGAAGAGTGCTCGCCCTATACCGTGCACTACGCCTACGACACCGTGGCCCTGGCCAAGGGCACCGGTTCGGCGGTGGTGAAGCAGGGCGGCAAGAGCTGGTTCTTCCTGACCGCTGACTACGCCTTCGGCCACTCGCTGGAATCCGATACCGCCAACGTCGTGAAGGCCTCCGGCGGCACCGTGGTGGGCTCGGTCAAGCACCCGCTGGGCGCCTCCGACTTCTCCTCCTTCCTGCTGCAGGCACAGAGCTCCAAGGCCCAGATCATCGGCCTGGCCAACGCCGGTGGCGACTTCATCAACTCGGTGAAGGCGGCCAACGAGTTCGGCATCACCAAGACGGCCAAGCTGGCGGGCCTGCTGGTGTTCATCAACGACGTGCATTCGCTGACCCTGAAGAACACTGAAGGCCTGTACCTGACCGACAGCTGGTACTGGGACTCCAACGAGGAAACCCGTGCCTTCGCCAAGCGCTACTTCGCCGTGCGCAAGAAAATGCCGTCTTCCCTGCAGGCTGGCGATTACTCGGCCGCGCTGCAGTACCTGAAGGTCGTCAAGGAAATCGGTACCGATGATTCCGACAAGGTCATGGCGGCACTGCGCAAGGCCAAGTTCAACGACATGTACCAGAAGAACGGCTACCTGCGCGCCGACGGCCGCGTGGTGCACGACATGTACCTGTACCAGGTGAAGGCCCAGGCTGATTCGAAGTATCCGTGGGACTACTACAAGCTGGTGCAGACCATTCCGGCAGAGCAGGCGTGGACCACCAAGGCCGAATCCAAGTGCGCGGCCTGGAAGTAATCCTTTCGCATCGAGCTGCACGCATCAAGCAGTAAGGCCATCGCACAGCCAGCAAAATCTGTCATTTCTGTTCACGCGGGGATGGCAGATTTTTGCTGTAAGCGGTGGCGTTCTTCACCCATCTGGATGAACGGGTTTTTATGGAACTATTCGGCATACCCCTGCAAGCCTTGTTGAGCCAGCTGCTGCTGGGCCTGGTCAACGGCTCCTTCTACGCCATGCTCTCGCTGGGCCTGGCGGTGATCTTCGGCTTGCTCAACGTGATCAACTTCGCGCACGGCACGCTTTACATGCTGGGCGCTTTCCTGGCCTGGATGGGCCTGACCTATCTGGGACTCAATTACTGGGTCATGCTCATCGTGGCACCGATCCTGGTGGGCCTGTTCGGCATCGTGATCGAAAAGACCATGCTGCGCTGGCTCTACAAGCTAGACCACCTCTACGGGCTGCTGCTGACCTTCGGCATCACGCTCATGATCGAGGGCATCTTCCGCTCCATCTATGGCGTCTCGGGCCAGCCGTATTCGGTGCCTGACCTGCTGCAGGGCGCGACCAACCTCGGCTTCATGGTGCTGCCCAACTATCGCGCCTGGGTCGTGGTGGCTTCGCTGGTGATCTGCTTTGCCACCTGGTTCGTGATCGAGAAGACGCGCCTGGGTGCCTACCTGCGCGCCGGCACCGAGAACCCCAAGCTGGTGGAAGCCTTTGGCATCAACGTCCCCCTGATGGTGACCCTGACCTACGGCTTCGGCGTGGCCCTGGCGGCCTTCGCCGGCGTGCTGGCCGCCCCGGTGATCCAGGTCTCGCCGCTGATGGGTTCCAACCTGATCATTACCGTCTTCGCGGTGGTGGTCATCGGCGGCATGGGCTCCATCCTCGGTTCGATCATCACCGGCCTGGTGCTGGGCCTGATCGAAGGCCTGACCCGCGTGTTCTACCCGGAACTGTCGGCCACCGTGGTCTTCATCATCATGGCCATCGTCCTGATGGTCCGTCCGGCCGGCCTGTTCGGCAAAGAGAAATAATCGGAGACCGGCATGAACAAGAAAATCGGAATTGCTGTTTTACTAATATTGTTGTTGGCGGCACCGTTCGGCATCTACCCGGTGTTCCTGATGAAGATGCTGTGCTTCGCGTTGTTCGCCTGCGCCTTCAATCTGCTGATCGGCTACACCGGCTTGTTGTCCTTCGGCCATGCGGCCTTCCTCGGCTGGGCGGGCTATATGTGCGGCCAGTCGCTGAAGGTGTGGGGTTTGCCGACCGAGCTGGGCCTGGTCATCGGTACCCTGACGGGTGCCTTGATCGGCCTGGTGATGGGGCTGCTGGCGATCCGTCGCCAGGGTATCTACTTCACCATGATCACCCTGGCGCTGGCGCAGATGCTGTTCTTCGTCGCCTTGCAGGCACCGTTCACCGGTGGCGAGGACGGCCTGCAAGGTGTCCCGCGCGGCAAGCTGCTGGGCATGATCGACCTGACCAGCGACATGACCCTGTACTACGTCGTGCTGGCCATTGCCGTAGCGGGCTTTGCGCTGATCGTGCGGACCATCCATTCCCCGTTTGGCCAGGTGCTCAAGGCGATCAAGGAGAACGAGCCGCGCGCCATCTCGCTGGGCTATGACGTGGCGCGCTACAAGCTGCTGGCCTTCGTGCTGTCGGCGGGCTTGTCGGGTCTGGCGGGTGCCACCAAGACCCTGGTGCTGGGCTTCGAGACCCTGACCGACGTGCACTGGAGCATGTCCGGCCTGGTGGTCCTGATGACCCTGGTGGGTGGCCTGGGTACCATCGTTGGTCCCATCGTCGGCGCCATCATCATCATCATGCTGGAGAACAAGCTGGGTGATATCGGTGCCTGGCTGGCCAACGTCACCAGCATCGACTGGTTCAATACCTTGGGAGATTCGGTGACGATTGTGACCGGCTTCATCTTCATCGTCTGCGTGCTGGCTTTCCGGAAGGGCATCGTGGGCGAGATCCTGGCCTTGGCCGGGAAGGGGCAGGCCAAGGGATCGCACTAGTGTTTCGCTGAAGTTTAAAACTTCATCTGCCGCCGGCAAGTCACCCCAGGGTGATTTCCCGGCGGTAATTTTTTGTCTTCATGACGGGCCAGCCAGAACAGCAGGGATGTGTTCCGCAACAGTCCCCAAAGCTTCATCTCTGTGGCTGATGCCGGGCGGGGCAGGGCGGTAGAATGTGGCCCGGCTGCTCCCTTGTTCATTTCACCGTCCATTCATTTCCCCTCGTCCCATGCTCATCCCTGTTTCATCCCTTGCCGATGCTTCCGCTCCTTTCTTCACTTCGTCAGCGGAGGGCAAGTGATGCTGGACTATGTGGTGTTGTGCAGCGCCGCCTTCGTGGCCGGCTTGATCGATGCAGTGGTGGGAGGAGGTGGACTGGTGCTGGTGCCGACCTTGTTCTCAGTATTTCCCAATACTGCCCCGGCGACCTTGCTGGGGACGAACAAGGTCGCGGGAGTGATGGGCACGAGTGCGGCGGCCATCAACTTTGCGCGCAAGGTTGCCGTGAGGTGGAGTACCGTGACCCCGGCTGCGATGGCAGCTTTTGCGTTTTCCTTCTTCGGGGCCTATGTCGTTACCCATATCCCGACCGAGCTGATTCGCAAGGCTTTACCCTTCGTCCTGATCGCAGTTGCCCTCTACACCTTGAAGAAGAAGGACTTCGGTACCACCCATGCGCCCACGCTGACCGGCACCCGGGAAATCGTGTACGCCGCGCTGATCGGTGGGGCAGTGGGTTTCTACGATGGTGTATTTGGTCCGGGTACGGGCAGCTTCCTGGTGTTCCTGTTCGTGCGGGTATTCAGCTATGACTTCCTCTCGGCATCGGCGGTCTCCAAGTTCGTCAACATTGCGACCAACCTGGCAGCCTTGTGCTGGTTCGGGTATAGCGGACACGTTATCTGGCAATTGGGCTTGCTGATGGCGGTGTTCAACATCGGGGGCTCCTTGGTGGGTACACGACTGGCCATGAAACATGGCAGCGTCTTCGTGCGCAAGTTGTTCCTGGTCGTGGTGGGGGCATTGATCTTGAAGTCGGGTTACGACGCCTTCCTCAAATAGCAGAAAACTTCACCGGGTGTTTCACGTGAAACATCCGGCCCCCGACACAAAAGACGGAGCGCGATGCTCCGTTTTTTTATTCATATTCTGACTTCGACCCCCAAAGCCAGCCCGCTGTTTCACGTGAAACAATCCGAGTCGATGTTTCATTGATCAGTTAAGCCTATCGAATCCGCCGCCCGATAGTGTCCAGCAGGGCGGGGAAGTGCGGTAAACCAACAGCTACCGACCCCGCCTCCGACCCCGCCAGATAAAAGGTCTTATAATCTCGCCTCTGTTCTCACCTCTACGCGAGGCCCGCATCATGCTATTCCCCACACAATTTGACGTCATTGTCGTTGGCGGCGGTCACGCCGGCACCGAAGCTGCACTGGCCGCAGCACGCATGGGCCAGAAAACCCTGCTCCTGACGCACAACATCGAAACCCTGGGCCAAATGTCCTGCAATCCCTCCATCGGCGGGATCGGCAAGGGCCACTTGGTCAAGGAAGTCGATGCCATGGGTGGGGCGATGGCGATCGCCACCGATGAGGCGGGCATCCAGTTCCGCATCCTGAACTCCTCCAAGGGTCCGGCCGTGCGCGCTACCCGCGCCCAGGCCGACCGCATCCTGTACAAGGCGGCGATCCGCTCGCGCCTGGAGAACCAGCCGAACCTGTGGCTGTTCCAGCAGGCCGTGGACGACCTGATGCTGGAAGGCGACCGCGTCGTGGGCGCCATCACCCAGGCCGGTATCCGCTTTGCCGGCCGTGCCGTAGTGCTGACCGCCGGGACCTTCCTGGACGGGAAGATCCACGTGGGCCTGAACAATTATTCCGGTGGCCGTGCCGGTGATCCGCCTGCGGTCTCGCTGTCGGCGCGCCTGAAGGAGTTGAAGCTCCCGCAAGGGCGCCTGAAGACCGGCACCCCGCCGCGCATCGATGGTCGCACCATCAACCTGGCGATCCTGGAAGAGCAGCCCGGCGACCTGGACCCGGTACCGGTGTTCTCCGTCATGGGCAACGCCGCCATGCACCCGCGCCAGATGCCGTGCTGGATCACCCACACCAACAGCCGCACGCACGACATCATCCGTGGCGGCCTGGATCGCAGCCCGATGTACACCGGCGTCATCGAAGGCGTGGGCCCGCGTTACTGCCCCTCCATCGAAGACAAGATCCACCGCTTCGCCAGCAAGGATTCGCACCAGATCTACCTGGAACCCGAGGGCCTGACCACCCACGAGTTCTACCCCAATGGCATCTCCACCAGCCTGCCGTTCGACGTGCAGCTGGAACTGGTGCGATCGATGAAGGGCATGGAAAACGCCCACATCCTGCGCCCCGGCTACGCCATCGAATATGACTACTACGATCCGCGCGGCCTGAAGTCCTCGCTGGAAACCCGCCAGGTCCAAGGCCTGTTCTTCGCCGGCCAGATCAACGGCACCACCGGATATGAAGAAGCGGCCGCCCAAGGCATGCTGGCCGGCATCAACGCCGCCCTGCAGACGCAGGGACGTGAAGCCTGGACCCCGCGCCGCGATGAAGCCTACCTCGGCGTGCTGGTCGACGACCTGGTCACCCAGGGCGTGCAGGAACCGTACCGCATGTTCACCAGCCGCGCCGAGTATCGCCTCTCGCTGCGCGAAGACAATGCCGACCTGCGCCTGACCGAAATCGGCCGCGAACTCGGCTGCGTCGGCGATGCGCAATGGGAAGCCTTCGAGCGCAAGCGCGAAGCCGTTTCACGTGAAATGGAACGCCTGAAGTCGACCTGGGTGAACCCGCGCATCCTGGCCGCCGCTGAAGCCGAGCGCGTGCTGGGCAAGGCCATCGAGCGCGAATACAACCTGCTGGACCTGCTGCGTCGTCCCAATGTGACTTATGACAGCCTCATGGGCCTGACCGGCAGCGAAGGCCAGGCGCTGGCCGGCCCCGGCATCGAAGATGGCCCGGTGCGTGAACAGGTCGAGATCCAGGTCAAGTACGCCGGCTACATCGCGCGCCAGGCCAATGAGATCAGCCGCCAGGATCACAATGAAAACCTGAAGCTGCCGGCCGACCTCGATTACATGGACGTGAAAGCACTGTCCATCGAAGTGCGCCAGAAGCTCAACAAGCATCGCCCGGAAACCTTGGGCCAGGCCTCCCGCATTTCCGGCGTGACGCCGGCAGCACTGTCGCTGCTGCTGGTGCACCTGAAGAAGGGCGGCCTGAAACAGGCGGCTGGCGCTGACAACCAAGCTGCGTGAAGAAAAATACCGGACCCCAGTCCCGAACCAGATCAATACCAAGGCATCACGGATGAGCAACACTGCAGACCTGAACAATCTGACCCGCACCCTGGAGGAAGGCGCCAAGTCCATGGGCCTGGCGCTGTCCGCTGCCCAGATCGACAAGCTGATGGCCTACCAGGCCCTGCTGGCCAAGTGGAACAAGGTCTACAACCTGACCGCCTTGCGCGATCCGGCGCAGATGGTGACGCACCACCTGCTCGATTCGCTCTCGGCGGTGTCGGCCTTCGCCGGTGCCCAGCGTGTGCTGGATGTGGGTGCCGGTGGCGGCCTGCCGGGCATTGTGCTGGCCATCTGGGCCGCCGAGGCGCAGCCGCAGATGCAGATTACCCTGGTCGATACGGTCTCCAAGAAAACCGCCTTCCTCAATCAGGTGAAGGCCCAATTGCACCTGGGCAATGTCTCGGTGCTGCATGCGCGGGTCGAGCAGTTGCCTGTCGAGCAACAATACGATGTCATCACCTCGCGTGCTTTTGCGGAACTGAAGGACTTCGTCACATGGTCGAACCACCTCCTGCAACAAGGTGGCAAGTACATCGCCCTCAAGGGCGTGCTGCCGCAGGAGGAAATCGACCGGTTGCCGGCGGGGTGGAAGGTGCAGCAAGTGCAGCCCCTGCAGGTACCGGGCCTGGATGCCGAACGGCATCTCATCTTCATGGAAACAACGACCTGATGAACAAACTGAAACTGGCCCTGGTGGCCACCATGGTCTCGATGGCAGCCTATGGCGGCCTGGGCATGGCTTCGGCCAGCGCCCAGGAGGTCAAGACGGTGCCCTCGGTGGACCTGAAGCGTTACGCCGGCAAGTGGTACGAAATCGCCAAGATTCCCAACAGCTTCCAAAAAAAATGCATTTCCAGCACCAGCGCTGAATATTCCGCGCGCGATGATGGCATGATCGATGTCGTCAACCGCTGCAAGACGGCCGACGGCATGGATGAAGCCAAGGGCGTGGCGCGGGTGGTCCCGCGCAGCAACAACAGCAAGCTGGAAGTGCGCTTTGCGCCGGCCTGGCTGTCGTGGGTACCGATGGTGTGGGGCGACTACTGGATCATGGACCTGGACGATCAATACACCCTGGCCACCGTGGGCAGCCCCTCGCGCGAATACCTGTGGATCCTCTCGCGCACGCCCACCATCAGTGACGAGCAATACGAGAACGCACTCAACAACGCCACCAAGCAAGGTTTCGATACCGCGCGGGTGGTCAAGAGCAAGCCGTAACACGGTACCTCACATCAGGCCAGCGGCCCGGGCAGCAACCCGGGCCGCTCACATTCAAGGAGACCCACCATGCAGGCGATCTTTCACACCCTCGGCATCACCGACATCTGGCAACTGATTGCGGCCACCATGGTGTTCCTGCTCCTGCCTGGTCCCGGTACCTTCTGTGTGCTCACCTGCGCGGCCAAGGGCGGCTTGCGCGGCGGCTTCATGGCGCAGGCGGGTCTCATGCTGGGCGACATCGTACTGATGTTCATGGCCGCGGCCGGCGTGGCTGCCTTGCTGCATGCCAATCCCTTGCTGTTCCAAGGTCTGCAATACCTGGGCGCGGCCTATCTGGCCTACCTGGGCGGACGTCTCCTGTTTGCAAGAGGCGAGGGCGGTGGTACAGTCGTACCCTTTTCCAATGCCGCTGACTTCCGGCGCGGCTTTTTGGTCACCTTGTTCAACCCGAAAGCCATCGTGTTCTACATGGCCTTCTTCCCGCTGTTCCTGGATCCGGCCACGCAGCAAGGCGCGCTGACCTTCTTCACGATGGGCGCAGTCATCAGCAGCTGCACCCTCCTGTATGGCAGTTTCCTGGTCATCGTCGGCAATGCCGCCGCCCGCCGCATGGCCCGCAATCGCACCATCGCCAAGCTGGCGTCACGGGCAGCCGGCGTATTCCTGATCGGTTTCGGCATCAAGTTGACTACGCAATAACGCACTTATAAGAACGAACTATGGCAAAAATATTTTGTGTCGCCAACCAGAAAGGTGGCGTAGGCAAGACCACTACCGCAGTCAATCTCGCGGCTGGACTGGCACAACTGAACCAGCGCGTGCTGCTGGCCGACCTCGACCCGCAGGGCAATGCCACCATGGGGGCCGGGATCAACAAGGCGACGCTGGAAGCCTCGATCTATGAAGTGCTGCTGGGCATGTCCGACATCCGCGCCGTGCGCAAGCGTTCGGAGGCCGGTGGCTTCGACGTGCTGCCCGCCAACCGCGAGCTGGCGGGTGCCGAAGTGGAAATGGTGGAACTGGAACAGCGTGAAGCGCGCCTGAAGATCGCCTTCGCCGCCGTCGCCGAGGACTATGACTTCATCCTCATCGACTGCCCGCCCGCGCTGTCCATGCTGACCTTGAACGGCCTGTGCTCGGCGCATGGCGTCATCATCCCGATGCAGTGCGAGTACTACGCATTGGAAGGCCTGTCGGACCTGGTCAACACCATCAAGAAGGTGCATGCCAAGCTGAACCCGGAGCTGAAGGTCATTGGCCTCTTGCGCGTGATGTTCGATCCGCGCATGACGCTCTCGCAGCAGGTCTCGGACCAGCTGGAACAGCACTTCGGCGACAAGGTCTTCAAGACCGTCATCCCGCGCAATGTGCGACTGGCCGAAGCGCCGTCGTATGGTCTGCCCGGTGTGACCTTCGATCCTTCGTCCAAGGGCGCACAGGCTTACATCGCATTCGGCGCAGAAATGGTCGAGCGCATCAAGACGCTGTAATTCGCGCAGTCATTCGCGCTGTAACCCGCATCGTCATCACGCATCGTTTTCATCAGGCAATCGCATGGCAACTCTACCGAAAAAATCCAAGGGGCTGGGACGCGGACTGGACGCGCTTCTCGGCGGCTCCTCCGACATCACCGAAGAAGCCCAGGCGCAAGCCGCGCAGGGCTTGCCCACGGTAATGGCCGTGACCGAACTGCAGGCCGGCAAGTACCAGCCGCGTACCCGCATGGATGAAGGGGCGCTCAATGAACTGGCGGCCTCGATCAAGGAACAGGGTTTGCTGCAGCCCATCCTGATCCGCGCCATCGGCCAGAAGAACGGGAAGGATACCTACGAGATCATCGCCGGCGAACGCCGCTTCCGCGCCGCCAAGATCGCCGGCCTGACCGAGGTGCCGGTGCTGGTCAAGAACGTGGACGACCAGACCACGGCCGCCATGGCCCTGATCGAAAACATGCAGCGCGAGGACTTGAATCCCCTGGAAGAAGCCCAGGGCATCCATCGCCTCATCACCGATTTCGCCTTCACCCACGAGCAGGCAGCCCTGGCCGTGGGACGTTCGCGTAGCGCCGTCTCCAACCTGCTGCGCCTGTTGAACCTGGCCAAGCCGGTGCAGACCATGCTCATGGCCGGCGACATCGACATGGGCCATGCCCGTGCGCTGCTGGCCGTCGATTCGGCGACCCAGATCCAGCTGGCCAACCAGATCGTGGCCAAGCGCATGTCGGTGCGCGATGCCGAGAAACTGGTCACCCGCGCCAGCGCCGAGCAGGCTGCCAAGCCGCGCGAAGCCAAGGACAAGTCGCGCGATATCGCACGCCTGGAAGAAGAACTCTCGGACCTGCTGGCTACCCAGGTCAGCATCAAGACCGGTGCCCGCAACAAGGGACAGCTCATCATCAACTTCAATGACCTCGATGCGCTCGATGGCGTCATCGCGCGCCTGCGCGGGGAGTCGGTGGAGAGCTGATCGCGTCATCTTTACGCATCAAAGAAAAAGGGGCTGCTCCATTCGGAACAGCCCCTTTTTTTATTGATATAAATAATTTACGGCGACATCAGAAAGTCCGCTGCACATCCGAACGCGGCGGCAGCTGATAGCTCCAGGTCTCGGTCAGCGGCTTGCCATTGGCGGTCAGCGCTGCGCGCAATTCCACCGCCTGGGCCACGTTGCGAATCTTCACCCGCAGCGTCAGGCGCCAACCGTTGATGGCCGGATTGGGCTGCAGCTGGGCATCGATCAGTTCGCCATTGTTGGAAACGCTCACCTGCGGCTGTACCGCCGTCCCGGCGGGCAGCGAGCCCAGCGGGCCACCGGTGAAGTCCACCAGCAGGGCGGTGGTACCGTCGAAGGCGCGGATCAGGTTGGCTTGCGTGAGCTCACCATCGGTATGGAAGGTCTGCTTGACCCAGCCGACTTCATTGTTGAGGATGGCGGGCTCATCCATGGTCCAGTGGATGCGGTAGTCATAGGCCAGCGGCGTGCCGCGTGCCGGCTGTTGCGCAGGCACCCAGTAGGCCACGATGTTGTCGTTGGTCTCATCGGCCGTGGGGATTTCGACCAGCTGCACGGCTCCCTTGCCCCAGTCGCCCTTGGGCTCGATCCAGGCCGAGGGACGCAGGTCGTAGCGGTCCTTGAGGTCTTCATAGGAAGAGAATTCACGGCCGCGCTGCAGCAGGCCAAAGCCGCGCGGATTGGTGACCTCGAAGGAACTCACCTCCACGTTCTGCGGATCGTTCAGCGGACGCCACAGCCACTCGCCATTGCCCGTATGGATCGCCAGCCCGTTGGAATCATGAATGGCCGGACGGAAGTTGCGGCGCGAGGATTGCTGGTTCGGTCCGAACAGGAACATGCTGGTCAGCGGCGCAATGCCCAGGCGGCCGACATCAGCGCGCAGGAACACGCGGGCCTGCACATCGAGCAGGGCATCCTTGCCGGGCGTGAGCGTGAACTTGTAGGCGCCTGTTGCGCGCGGCGAATCCAGCAGCGCGTAGAAGGTCAGCTGCTTTTCGCCCGGGGCCGGACGCTGGATCCAGAACTCGGTGAAGTTCGGGAATTCCTCGCCGCTCATCATGGCCGTATCGATGGCCAGCCCGCGCGCCGAGAGTCCGTACACCTGTCCCTTGCCGATCACGCGGAAGTAGCTCGCGCCCAGCACGCTCATGACTTCATCTTCCTTGTCATCGCGGTTGAGCGGATAGACCACGCGGAAGCCCGCATAGCCCAGGTGCGCCGTGCTGTCCTTGGCCAGCGCCAGGTCACCGAAGTTGAAGCGGTCGGTGCTGTAGCCCACATCCTGCACGCGGCCATCGATGATCTCGTGGATGGCTACGGGGGCATTGAATTGCATGCCCTGGTGATAGAAGGCCAGCTTGAAGGGCGTCTTCTGGTCGCGCCATTCGAACTTCTCGCTCTTGGGCTGGATCTTCATGTAATCGGCGAACTGCATCGCCGCGAAGGTCGGCGAGAGATTGCTCACCGGTTTCTGGTAGGGTTTGGCGGCCATTTCCCTGGCGCGCGCCACGGCCTGGTTGAGGTCGAAACTCTGCGCGCTTTGTGCCTGTGCGGAAGCCGCCAGCAGGGTCGCCGAGAGCACCAGTCCCTGCAGCAGGGGCCATTTCAATCCATGTCTGATCAATGCATTTCTCCACGAAGAAACGGCGCGCAGGCATGAGAACCTTCGACGCCGCCATGCGCCTGCGTGTCCCGCAGGCATCAAAACAGAATAATATAGCGAACCGTCCGGCTGGCTAAGCATCAAACAATGCAAGCAATAATTGCTCCCGCCGCCCCGGCTGCTGTCCCGCTTGTGCAGGTCACAGAGTAGAGGGCAGACCGCCGCCAAAGTTTAAAAAAGAGAGAGGAAACCCGTGCCCCACCAGCTTACCAAGCGGCAAGCCGCGCCCGCGCGCCGTCCGCGCCTGGCTCTTGCCATGACGCTGTGCGCGCTGGCCTGCAGCGCCGTGCTCACCGGCCCGGCTGCCCATGCGCAAGCCAATCCCGCCTTGCTCGGAGACAAGACTGCCTTCATCGATGACCTGCTGCGCCAGATGACGCTGGAAGAAAAGATCGGGCAGTTGCGCCTGATCAGCATCGGCCCCGAAATGCCCGCCAAGAAACTGGCTGAGGAACTGGCCGCCGGCCGCGTCGGGGGCACCTTCAATTCCGTGACCCGTCCCGAGAATCGCCCGTTGCAGGACGGCGCCATGCGCTCGCGGCTGAAGATCCCGATGTTCTTCGCCTATGACGTCATCCACGGCCACCGCACCACCTTCCCCATCGGCTTGGGACTGGCCTCCAGCTGGGACATGGAGACCGTTGCGCGCGCCATGCGCATCTCCGCCGAGGAAGCTGCGGCCGACAGCATCGACATGACCTTTGCACCCATGGTCGACATCAGCCGTGATCCGCGCTGGGGCCGCACGTCTGAAGGCTTTGGTGAAGATCCTTACCTGGTCTCGCGCATTGCCGAGGTCTCGGTACGCGCCCTGCAGGGCGACACCAAGCCCATTGCCGCCAACCGCGTGATGGCCAGCGTGAAGCATTTTGCGCTGTACGGTGCGGTCGAAGGCGGGCGCGACTACAACGTCGTCAACATGGATCCGCAGCGCATGTACAACGATTACCTGCCGCCGTATCGCGCCGCTATCGATGCTGGCGCAGGGGCGGTCATGGTGGCGCTCAATTCCATCAACGGTGCACCGGCCACCTCCAACACCTGGCTGCTGCAGGACCTGTTGCGCCGCGATTGGGGCTTCAAGGGCCTGACCGTGTCTGACCACGGTGCCATCACCGAACTGGTCAATCATGGCGTGGCGCAGAACGATGCCGAAGCCGCGCGCCTGTCCATGAAAGCCGGTACCGACATGAGCATGGCCGACCAGGTCTACATCAAGCAATTGCCGGAGCTGGTGCGCTCGGGCAAGGTCTCTCAGCAGGAACTCGACAACGCCGTGCGCGACATCCTCGGGGCCAAGTATGACCTGGGCCTGTTCAAGGATCCGTATGTGCGCATTGGCCGTGCGGCCGATGATCCGGCCGACGTCTATGCCGATAGCCGCCTGCATCGCCGCGATGCGCGCGAAGTGGCGCAGCAGTCCATGGTGCTGCTGGAGAATCGCAATGCCGCGCTGCCGCTGAAGAAGAATGCGCGCATCGCACTGGTCGGACCGCTGGCCGATTCGCACATCGACATGCTGGGCAGCTGGTCCGCTGCGGGCAAGGACAAGCAGACCATCACCTTACGCCAGGGTTTGCAGGCGGCCATGGGCGGGCAGGGCAAGCTGGTCTACGCACGCGGTGCCAACATCACCGAAGACAAGCACATCGTCGACTACCTCAACTTCCTGAACTGGGATGATCCGGAAGTGGTGCAGGACAAGCGCAGCCCCAAGGCCATGATCGATGAAGCCGTGAAGGCGGCGCGCAATGCGGAGGTGATCGTGGCCGCCGTAGGCGAATCGCGCGGCATGTCGCACGAATCCTCCAGCCGCACCTCGCTATCGCTGCCGCAGAGCCAGCTTGATCTGCTCAAGGCGCTCAAGGCCACCGGCAAGCCGCTGGTGCTGGTGCTGATGAATGGCCGTCCGCTGGACCTGAACTGGGCGCGCGAGAATGCCTCGGCCATCCTGGAAACCTGGTACACCGGCACCGAGGGCGGCAATGCGATTGCCGATCTTCTCTTCGGCGACGTCAATCCGTCCGGCAAGCTGCCCATCACCTTCCCGCGTTCGGTCGGGCAGATCCCGAGCTACTACAACCATCCGCGCGTGGGCCGTCCCTTTACCGAGGGCAAGCCGGGCAACTATACCTCGCAGTACTTCGATGAGCCCAATGGCCCGCTGTATCCGTTCGGATACGGTCTGAGCTACACCGAGTTCAAGCTCTCGGAGGTGCGCCTGTCGCAGCCGAGCATGACGGCTGATGGCAAGGTGCAGGCCAGCGTGACGGTGAAGAACACGGGCCGTCGCGCGGGTGCTACGGTGGTGCAGTTGTACATCCGTGATGTGGCCGCATCCGTGGTGCGCCCGGTCAAGGAGTTGAAGGATTTCCGCAAGGTGATGCTGCAGCCGGGTGAAGAGAAAGAGGTGCAATTCAGCATCGATCGCAAGGCGCTGTCCTTCTACAACGCCAAGCTGGACTACGTGGCCGAGCCGGGTGAATTCCAGGTGCAGATCGGACTGGATTCCAAGGATGTGAAGACGGCTTCGTTCAATCTGCAATAAAGCCGTGCAGGAAAGAAAAATGGGCGCACTCGACAGTGCGCCCATTTTTTTTGCAGCCGCCATCAATGATTTAAATCATTTATAACGATTGGATGTTTGACGATCCGGGGTCACGCCATCTCGGCGGCATCCTCTTCCTCTTCACCGAGGAAGCCGCCACTCTGATGCGACCACAAGCGCGCATACAAGCCATTGGCCGCCAGCAGTTCAGCGTGCGACCCTTGCTCGACGATACGGCCCTGGTCCAGC
Source organism: Herbaspirillum sp. CAH-3 (assembly GCF_009668275.1). NCBI lineage: Bacteria > Pseudomonadati > Pseudomonadota > Betaproteobacteria > Burkholderiales > Oxalobacteraceae > Herbaspirillum > Herbaspirillum sp. CAH-3. The sequence continues at coordinate 34,691 of NZ_VSWE01000019.1, forward strand.
ACGATGAGCCTGTCCATGGCCGCAATGGTGGAGAGGCGGTGCGCAATGGCCACCACGGTCTTGCCTTCCATGAGCTTGTAGAGCGAGGTCTGGATGGCCGCTTCCACTTCCGAATCGAGTGCACTGGTGGCTTCGTCCAGCAGCAGGATGGGGGCATCCTTCAACATCACGCGGGCAATCGCGATGCGCTGGCGCTGGCCACCGGAGAGCTTCACGCCGCGTTCGCCCACGTGCGCGTCGTAACCGGTACGGCCCTTGGCATCGGCCAGGGTGCCGATGAAGTCATGCGCCTCGGCCCGCTCAGCGGCGTGGATCATCTCGGCATCGCTGGCATCGGGACGGCCATAGGTGATGTTCTCCCGCACCGAACGATGCAGCAGCGAGGTGTCCTGCGTGACCATGCCGATCTGCGCGCGCAGGCTGTCCTGGGTGACATGGGCGATGTCCTGGCCATCGATGGTGATGCGGCCGCCCTCGATATCGTAGAAGCGCAGCAGCAGGTTGACGATGGTCGACTTACCCGCGCCGGAGCGGCCTACCAAGCCGATCTTCTCACCGGGGCGGATCACCAGGTCCAGCTTGTCCACCACCGGGCGCGGGGCCGAGCCGCCATAGCTGAAGCTGACCCCTTCAAAGCGCAGTTCGCCCTGGCTGACCTTGATCGGTTTGGCGTCCGGCGCATCCTTGACCTCGTGCGCACGCGCGAGCGTATTGATGCCATCCTGCACCGTGCCTACGTGTTCGAACAGCGACGACATTTCCCACATCACCCAATGCGCGATGCCGTTCAGGCGCAGCGCCATGGCGGTACTGGCTGCCACCGCACCGACACCGACCTTGCCCTGGGTCCAGAGATACAGCGAGACCCCGGTGGCGCCGATGATGAGCACCATGTTCAGGATGTGATTGACCACCTCGAAGCCCGACACCAGACGCATCTGGCGATTGACCGTGGTCAGGAATTCGCGCATGGCGCTGCGGGCGTAATCGGCTTCGCGCCCGGCATGCGAGAACAGCTTCACGGTGGCGATGTTGGTATAGGCATCGGTGATGCGCCCGGTCATCAGCGAGCGCGCATCAGCCTGGTTGCGCGCCACGGCCGACAGGCGCGGCACGAAGTAGCGCAGCGCCACCGCAAAGGCGGCCAGCCAGACGAAGAAGGGGGCCAGCATCCACATGTCGAAGCTGCCGACCACACCGATCAAGGTGGCGAAGTAGATGGCGATGAAGACCAGGATGTCGCCCACGATCATGCAGAAGTCGCGTACCGCCAGCGCACTTTGCATGACCTTGGTGGCCACCCGTCCGGCGAACTCGTTCTGGTAGAAGCTCATGCTCTGGCTCAACATGAGGCGATGGAAATTCCAGCGCAGCAGCATGGGGAAATTGCCCGCCAGGGTCTGGTGCTTGTACATGGTCTGCAGCGCGATCAGTAGCGGACTGGCCGCCAGGATCACCACCAGCCACACCAGGGTATGGCCTTCCTGTGCCCACAGCTGCGCCGGCTCGATCTTGGCCAGCCAGTCGACGATGCGGCCGAGCGCAGCAAAGAGCAGCGCCTCGAAGACACCGATGATGGCCGTCATCAGGGTCATGGCGGCGATATAGGGACGCACGCCCTTGGTACAGAACCAGATGAAGCGCATGAAGCCGCGCGGCGGCGGCAGCGGCTGCGACTCGGGGTAGGGGTGGACCAGTTTTTCAAACCAGCTGAACATCAGGGAACTCCAAAAATCGGATCAGGGCCGACGGCGGTGCGCCAGGCAGGCTGCCAGCGAGGCAGCCACCAGCGTAGCGGCGCGGTCGGGCGTTGTTACTGTGGCGTACCGGAAGGGAATGTTGCGCGTGCGGTATGCCGTTCATGCGCGGCGGGCAGATCGCTGCGGCAGCAGGGCCGCTATCGTGATCCCGGGGCAGGCCGCGAAATTGATGGAAGCCGCATCATCTCACATGCGAACGGCTTGCGTGTAGCAGAGCCATGGGAAAACACTTGTCGGAAAATCGGAATGGTGAACCACGCCGCGTTTTCCGGCCCCTGCGATTGATCTGCGATACTGATGAATTGTCACCCATGTATCTGTTTGAATCATGAATCTTTCCCAGGTTGCCGCCACCTTCCGCCCCTTCGACACGCTGGCCGCGCAATTGTTGCCGCAGGTGGAGGATGACGCCGGCGATGGCTCGCACGATCTCTCGCATCTCTTGCGCGTATGGAACAACGCCCGCCGCCTGCAGGCCGAGGAGGGCGGCGACCTGCGCATTCTGCTGGCGGCCGTCATCCTGCACGATTGCGTCCGGGTGGAAAAGAATTCGCCGCTGCGCAGCCAGGCTTCCACGCTGTCCGCCCAACGCGCACAGGAGATCCTGCTGTCACGGGGATGGACGCAGGAGGACGCGCAGCGCGTGGCCCATGCCGTGCAGGCCCACAGCTATTCGGCGCAGGTCACGCCGCTGACGCTGGAGGCGAAGATCGTGCAGGATGCCGACCGGCTGGACGCCATCGGCGCCATCGGCGTGGCGCGCTGTTTCTATGTGGCGGGGAGAATGGGATCGAGCCTCTACGAAGCACTCGATCCGCAGGCGCAGCAACGGCCGCTGCAGGATACGCGCTATGCGCTGGATCATTTCCCGGCCAAGCTGTTCCGCCTGCAGGACGGGTTCCAGACGGCGGCCGGTGCAGCCATGGCGCAGGCGCGCCAGGAGAGGATGCGGGGGTTTGTGGAGCAGTTCCTGGACGAGCTCTGATCTCTCGCCCCGGTGCGGCCGGCCTGCTTGCGCCGTGAGGCGAAACAGGCCAGCTGCAGCGTTGGATCACGCCGCCTTGCGCACCACTTCCAGCTTGGGTACCACGCGCAGCGGGAGCTGCACGGTGTTGAGCGCAGGCGCGGGTTCAGCGGCCACTGCCAGGCCTGCTGCATCGGGCGCTTCCAGCTGGAACACACCGACTGCCCGCGTCAGGCTCACGGCCTGCTCCTGCAGCGTGGCCACGGCGGCGGTGGCTTCTTCCACCAGTGCCGCATTGTGCTGGGTCACCTGATCCATCAGCGCGATGGCCTTGTTGACTTCCTCGATGCCCAGGCTCTGTTCGTGGCTGGCCGCGGAGATTTCGCCCATCACGTCGGTGACCTGCTGCACGCTGGCCACGATCTGCTCCATGGTCTCGCCGGCGCGCTCCACCAGGCGGGTACCGGTTTCCACATTGCTGACCGAGGCATCGATCAACTGCTTGACCTCCTTGGCGGCGGCGGCGCTGCGCTGGGCCAGGTTGCGCACTTCGGTGGCCACCACGGCAAAGCCGCGTCCCTGTTCGCCGGCACGAGCGGCTTCCACGGCCGCGTTCAGGGCCAGGATGTTGGTCTGGAAGGCGATACCGTCGATCACGCCGATGATGTCGACGATCTTGCGCGAGGAGGTATTGATGGCCGCCATGGTATCGACCACTTCCTCGACGATGGCGCCGCCCTGCTTGGCGATGTCGGATGCATTGCGCGCCAGCTGGTTGGCTTCGCGGGCATGGCCGTCGTTCTGCTTGACGGTGGCGGTGAGCTGCTCCATGGCCGAGGCGGTTTCTTCCAGCGAGGCGGCCTGGTCTTCGGTGCGCGCCGAGAGGTCGCTGTTGCCAGCGGCAATCTGGGCGCTGATGGTGGCCACGCCCGTGGCGGCATCGCGTACATCGGTGACGGTATTGCGCAGGTTGCCGCTCATCTCCGAGAGTGCGGCCATGATGCTCTGGCGCTTGCCGCCATCGCCACGGGTTGCGGCAGCGGCGTGATACAACTCGCCGCGATCCACCGCCAGCGCCAGCTGCTTGACTTCATCGGGCTCGGCCCCGAGTGCGCCACGGATGCTGCGCGTGATCAGGGTGGCCAGTACCGCGCCGGCCACCAGCGCCGCACCCAGCAGCACCAGCATGAAGGCCTGGAAGCCGTGGGCCGTGCTGCGGGCCTTGGCGGATTCGGCCTGGCTCATGCTTTCTTCCAGGTCGATGAAGTGGTTGATGGCCGCCAGCCATTCGACGAAGGCCGGTTTCACCTGGGTCAGCACCAGCTGGCGCGCCCCTTCGGCATCGCCGGCATTGCGCAGCGCGATGGCCTTGGCGGCCAGCGGCATGGCGCGGGCTTCGATGGCCTTGATGCGCTCCAGGCCGGCACGTTCATCGGCACTGACCTTCATGGTGGAAAAGGCGGCATCGAGGGGCCGGGCCGATTGCTGGTAGTCGGCATCGAGCTTGTTGATCAGGGCGACCACGTCCTTGACCTCGGCCTCGCCCACCAGGGTGAGGTCACGCAGGGCAATGGCGCGGTCGTGCACGCTGCCGCGGAAATTGATGGCGTAGCGCTGCTTGACGCTGTTGTCTTCGCTCACGGTGGCCAGGCTGCCTTCGATGGCGTTGACCTTGGAGATGCTGGCCACCGTCAGCACCAGCATCATGGCCAGCACCAGCGCAAAGCTCAGTGCCAGTTGGGCCGCTACGCTGAGCGAACGGCGCTTGGGGGATAGGGCTTGCATGGGATTCTCCGGAAAATATAAGCCGATGCTCTGGCGGTGCGTTGCAAGGATGGGTGGCGCTGACGGGGCCGGACACGGAACCGGACCTGGTGCGTCGGATTATTGCGGTCTGCCCGGCCGGCGCCAATGACACAAAAGTATTAGCCGGCCACCCCGGCGATGGCATTGATGCCAGGCAACATCAGCAAAGACCGCAGTCTAGCCGCGATAGGAAATGGCCGTGATTGATTGTTTCGATGCATTCAATAGCCGTGAATGCTGGATCCATGAAGCATTAAGCCGGGCTTAATGCTCTCCTCATGCGCTTCAGGACCGGTTCAAGCGCGGTTCAAGCCGGGTTCAAGCCGGGTTCAAGCCTGGTTTAAGCCTGGTTTAAGTCTTGTGCGGCAAGCTGGGCAGCAAGGAAGACAACCTCCACAGGATTCACCATGACCGAACAAACACCGGCCCAGCAGGCCAGCCACGCCAATCGCGCCACGCGAGCGCAGATCTGGCGCCTCATCAAGCCCTTCTGGGTCTCCGAAGAAAAATGGAAAGCCTGGGCCCTGCTGCTGGCCATCCTGGCCCTGAACCTGGGCATGGTCTACATCAACGTGCGGCTCAATTCCTGGAACCGCGACATGTACAACGTGCTGCAGTCGCGCGACTATCCGCAGTTCAAATCGCTGCTGTGGCAGTTCTCGGGACTGGCCTTCGTCTTCGTGGCCATCGCCATCTACAGCGTCTACCTCAAGCAAGCGCTGCAGATCCGCTGGCGCTACTGGATGAGTACGCGCTACCTCGATCGCTGGCTGGCGCATCGCGCCTACTACCGCATCGAGCAGGGACAGGAGGGCCGCCTCTCCGACAACCCCGACCAGCGCATCGCCGAGGACCTGCATGCGCTCACCAGCGATACGCTCTCGCTGGTGCTGGGGTTCATTTCCAGCAGCGTGACGCTGTTTTCCTTCATCCACATCCTGTGGTCGGTGAGCGGGCCGCTGTCCTTCAAGGCGCTGGGGCAGGCGTGGGTCATCCCCGGCTACATGGTCTGGTTCGTGATCGCCTATGCCGCCATCGGCTCCGGCGTGGTGTGGTGGATCGGCCGTCCGCTGGTCGGTTTGAGCTTCAACCAGGAACGCTTCGAGGCCAATTTCCGTTTCGGACTGATCCGCGTGCGCGAGCATGCCGAGGCCGTGGCCCTGTATCGCGGCGAGCCGCAGGAGCGCGCACAGCTGACCGCGCGCCTGGATGACATCCGCGCGAACTGGTGGAACATCATGCGGCTGACCAAGAAGCTCAACGTGGCCGTCAATTTCTACGGCCAGTTCGCGGTGATCTTCCCCATGCTGGTATCGGCGCCGCGTTATTTTTCCGGGGCCATTTCGCTGGGGGTGCTCATGCAGATCAGCGATGCCTTCGGACAGGTGCAGGATGCCCTGTCGTGGTTCATCAATGCCTTCACTACCCTGGCCAGCTGGAAGGCCTCCATCAACCGCCTGGCGGGCTTCCATGCGGATGTCGAACGTGCCGCCGGCATGCCGCGCACGCTGGCCGTCACGCAGCATGGCGGCAGTGCAGTGACGCTGGACGGCGTGCAGCTGTCCTTCCCCGATGGCAGCCTCATGCTGCGCCGCCTGGACGCGCGCGTGGAGTCGGGCGAACACGTGCTCATCAGCGGTCCCTCCGGATGCGGCAAGTCGACCCTGATCCGCGCCATGGCCGACATCTGGCCTTACGGCGAGGGCCGCATCGCGCTGCCCCAGGATGCGCCCGCGATGTTCCTGCCCCAGCGCAGCTACCTGCCCATCGGCACGCTGCGCGCAGCGCTCTCCTATCCGGCCGCCGAGGGCAGTTTTGAGGATGCGCTCATCACTCGTTACCTGGGGTTGTGCCGTCTTGCGCATCTTGCTTCGCGACTCGACGTGGCGGCCAACTGGAGCCAGGCGCTGTCACCGGGCGAGCAGCAGCGGCTGGCGTTCGTGCGGGTGTTCCTGAACCGTCCGCGCCTGGTGTTCCTGGACGAGGCCAGCAGCGCCATGGATGGTGAGACCGAGGAAGCCCTCTATGCCGCCTTGCCGCGCGAGCTGCCGGGCGTGACCGTGATCAGCATCGCCCACCGCGAGACGCTGGCGCGCTTCCACGACGTGCGCTGGAAGTTCGTGCCACCGGCCGACGGCGAGGGGGCCGGGCATCGTGTAGAGGCGCTGCCGATTGCAGCGTGAGGGCAGGGCGGCGTTATACCGTTTTTGCATAGGGATGCCGGGAGCCGCGTGACAGAATGGATTCATGGCGGCACGGTTGCCGCCTTCACCCGATCATCCTCGATTACCTGAAAGCCCATCATGAACGATCCCATCGTCTACCTCAACGGCGAACTCACGCCCCTCTCTGAAGCCCGCGTGCCGGTGCTGGACCGCGGCTTCATCTTTGGCGACGGCATCTATGAGGTGATCCCCATGTATCGCCGCAAGGCCTTCCGTGGCCAGCAACACCTGGCGCGGCTGTTCCGCAGCCTCGACAGCATCGGTATTCCGAATCCGCATGACGAAGCCGGCTGGAACGCCCTCATCAGCCAGGTGGTGGAGGCCAATGGTCTGGAAGACCAGATGATCTACCTGCAGGTCACCCGTGGCGTGGCCAAGCGGGCGCATGCCTTCCCCAAGGAGGTGGTGCCGACGGTGCTGATCATGACCAATCCGATGGCCCTGCCGCCGGCGGCGTCTATCGAGAAGGGCGTGGCCTGCGTGAGCATGGAAGACCGCCGCTGGCTGAACTGCCAGATCAAGTCCACCTCGCTGCTGGGCAATGTGCTGGCGGCGCAGTTCGCGGCCGAGCACCAGGTGACCGAAGCGATCCAGTTCCGCGATGGCTATCTGTCGGAGGCGTCGTCCTCCAACGTGTGGGTGGTCAAGGATGGCAAGATCGCAGCGCCCCCCAAGGACAACCTGATCCTGGAAGGCATCCGCTATGGCCTGATGGAAGAGCTGTGCGCCGAGCAGGGCATCGTGCTGGAGTCGCGCCGCATCACGCGCGAGGAAGTGCTGGCGGCCGATGAACTCATGATTTCCTCGGCCAGCAAGGAAGTGCTGCCGGTGGTCACGCTCGATGGCCAACCGGTCGGCAGCGGCCAGCCGGGGCCGGTGTTTGCCAAGGTGTATGCGGCTTACCAGGCGGCCAAGGCACAGCTGTAAGACATTTGCAGCTTGTCATGACCAGCGGGTGGCGCTGCGGTTTTCTGCACGCCGCCCCGCCCGCATGGCGTAGAATGCAGGCATTCCCCACCCGAGTCCCCCCGCTTGAAGCCCGCAGGTTCATCCCCATCTGGGAGCATTGAAACCGGAGCGCCAGGCGGACAACGCCAAGGCGGTTTGCCATGACTATGCCCACTATTTCCCCTGAAGAATCCCTGATCGAGTATCCCAGCGACTTCCCCATCAAGGTGGTCGGGATCACCCATGACGCCTTCGCCGAGACCATCGTCGCCATGGTCATCGAGCACGACCCCGAGTTTCACGCGGGCAAGGTCGAGATGCGTCCCTCCACCCAGGGCAAGTACCTCTCGCTCACCCTGACCGTGCGCGCCACCAGCCGCGCCCAGCTCGACAACATCTATCGCGCGCTCTCCACGCACGAGATGGTCAAGTTCGTGCTCTGAGGTCGACCAGGACCCCTCGCGAAAACCGGCGCAGCCCGCAAGGCGCGCCGGTTTTTTCATGGCCGCATTACTTCTTGCGGGTTGACGTTTTCTGCACCGTGCCCGGCCATTCCGACTGCGCCTGGAATTGCCGCATCTCTTCCACGATCCATTTCCTGAAGGCCGCCACCCCCGGCTTCTCCAGCCCCTCCGGCAGGTGCACCAGGTAGTGTGCCTCCTCACACAGCTGCGCGACGTCGAACAGCCGCACCAGCGTGCCGCTGGCGATCTCCTGCCAGGCAATCGTATGGCGTGACAGCGCCACCCCCTTGCCCTCCACCGCATGGCGCAGCGTCAGCGAAGAATCCTCTACCACCAGCGTGCCGCGCGGCTCGGGCAGGTCCAGCCCGGCCAGGGTCAGCCACGGCTGCCAGGATTCGCGCGTGTCCATGCGCAGCAGCGTGCAATGCACCAGGTCGGCGGGGCGCGCGAGCTTCTTGTTCTGCTTGCCGCGATAGCCGGGCGCGGCCACCGGGTAGTAGTAATCATCGCTGAGCTTCTCGGTGACTACGCCCGCGTACTGGCCGCGCCCGAAGCGGATGCCGATGTCCACCCCGTCCAGCCGCAGGTCGGCCAGGTGGCTGCCCGATTGCAGCACCACCTCGATTTCCGGATGGGCATCGATGAACTTCCACAGGCGCGGCGCCAGCCAGCGTGAAGCGAAGGAGGGCGTGGCCGAGATCACCAGCCGCTGCTGGCGCGTCTGGCTGCGCAGGTGGTCGGCCGCTTGCGCGATCTCGCCCAGGGCCTTGCGGATGGTGGCGGCGAAGCGTTCGCCGGTCTCGGTGATGGAAATGCGCTTGCCATGGCGATGGAACAGCTGCAGGCCCAGGTCTTCCTCCAGCGCGCGCACCTGGTGGCTGATGGCGCCGGGCGTGACGTGCACTTCTTCGGCCGCACGCGAGAAGCAGCCATGGCGGGCGGCCGCATCAAAGGCGCGCAGGGCGGCCAGGTTGGGGAGCTTGCGCAAATCGGCCATGACGGCTCCTTGTGAATTCAATTAGCAAGGAGAACCAATATATATCGTTTTGCCGCGCTTGCGGGCTTTCCTACAATGATGGCTCATCACACATCATTCCAGGCATTTCCCCCCTTGCAGCCGCACCCTCCCGGGCATCGCGGCAGGGACGCGGCTTGCCTGGCGAATCAGGCAGTCGAGCAAAGGAGCCAGCGCCATGACAATTTCATTCACAGATCCCAGCCTCCCGGGCCAGTTGCAGGAAGGCCAGGTACAGACCCGTCGCCTGCAGGGCGGCGTGCGCATCCGTGTGAACTCCGGACTGGTGTGGCTGACCATTGCCGGCTGCCGCGAGGATATCTGGCTCAAGGCGGGCCGCTGCTTTGATTTTCACGGGCGCGGCGAGGCCATCTTCGAAGCCGTCAACGGTGCGGCCGAATTCACGGTCACTCCCTTGCCTCCCAAGGGGGCTAGCGACGATACGGTACGTATTGCCAAGCTCCTGCCGCACGGCCTGATCCGCTGGTTCTGATACGGGCAAAGAGGAATTTCGCTACACTGGCGGGCATGCAAACTGCACTGCCCACCGCCAGCACACCCGTGGCTGGCGCCCGCCGGCCCGAGATCGTCCGGCGCGGCGTCGAGCCTTACGAGGCCAGCTTCGCCGCCATGCGCGCCTATACCGATACGCGCACCCCCGAGACCCCCGACCAGCTCTGGATCGTCGAGCATCCCCCTGTCTACACGCTGGGTTTGGGCGCTGACCGCGCCCATGTGTTGAATCCGCACGACATCCCCATTGTCCAGACCGACCGCGGCGGCGAGGTCACCTACCACGGCCCCGGCCAGGTGGTGATCTACCTGCTGATGGACCTGCGCCGCAACCGCAGCGGGGCGCGCCTGTTCGCGCGCGAATTCGTGCACAACATCGAAGAGGCGGTGATCGCCACGCTGGCGGCGTATAATCTGGCCGGTGTACGCAAGGAGGGGGCGCCCGGCATCTACGCCGCCGACGGCCCCTGGCAGGGCGCCAAGGTGGCCGCGCTGGGCTTGAAGATACGGGGCAACGGCTGCACTTACCATGGTGTTTCGCTCAATGTGGCGATGGACCTGGCACCGTTTTCCTGGATCAACCCCTGCGGCTACGAAGGCCTGGCCACCGTGGACATGCAGACCCTCGGGGCTGCCCACGCCCGGCTGGACGCTGTCCAGGACTTGCTTGCCGACCAACTGATCGCCCGCTTCGCGGGCATGGCTTGAGCCCCACGCGCCGCGTGCGCCCGGGGCCGGAACGACCGACATGACTACCGAACTCACTCCCGCAGCAGATTCTTCCTCCAATGCCACCGGCTCGGCGCGCGCCAATCCGCTGGACAAGCAGAAGGGCGCCGGCAAGACCGCCTGGATCCCGATCAAGGTGGTGGCCGCCGAAAAGCTGAAGAAGCCGGACTGGATTCGCGTCAAGGCCGGTTCGCCGACCACCCGCTTCTACGAGATCAAGGACATCCTGCGTGCCAACAACCTGGTGACGGTCTGTGAGGAAGCCTCCTGCCCCAACATCGGCGAATGCTTCGGCAAGGGCACCGCGACCTTCATGATCATGGGCGACAAGTGCACCCGCCGCTGCCCCTTCTGCGACGTCGGCCACGGCCGCCCCGATCCGCTGGACCCCAACGAGCCGGAAAACCTGGCCAAGACCATTGCCCAGCTGCGCCTGTCCTACGTGGTCATCACCAGCGTGGACCGCGACGACCTGCGCGATGGCGGTGCTGCCCACTTCGCGGCCTGCATCCAGCGTGTACGTGAATTGTCGCCCGAGACCCGCATCGAGATCCTGACCCCGGACTTCCGTGGCCGCATGGACCGCGCGCTGGAAATCCTCAAGATGGCCCCGCCGGACGTCATGAACCACAACCTCGAAACCGCACCGCGCCTCTACAAGGAAGCGCGTCCGGGTTCGGATTACGAATATTCGCTGAGCCTGTTGAAGCGCTTCAAGGACCTGCATCCGGAAGTGCCGACCAAGTCCGGCATCATGGTGGGCCTGGGCGAAACCGACGAAGAAGTGCTGCAGGTCATGCGCGACATGCGTGCGCACAACGTCGACATGCTCACCATCGGCCAGTACCTGATGCCCAGCGGCGACCACCTGCCGGTGCGCCGCTACGTGCACCCCGACACCTTCAAGATGTACGAGGAAGAGGCCTACAAGATGGGCTTCGTGCATGCCGCCGTGGGCGCGATGGTGCGCTCGAGCTACCATGCGGATCAGCAGGCGCACGGCTTGGTCTAATTTTCTTGAAGAACAGGCACGCTGTTCAGATCCAGCGGTGTGCTTAGTTTTGCCATTGCAGCAGTCGTGCTCCAATATTTAAGAGATGCGATAAGGCTATGCTCACCTCGTTAATACCAGTGGTAGCGGGATTTATTCTCAGCGGGCTAATTGGGAACCGCCTGCTGCAACATTGGCAGAACCGTAACTGGATCTCGCAACAGCGTTTCAATGGCAACGAAAAAGAATATGCTGCGCTGAAAGAATTAATAGACGAGATCGCTCAGCTCCTCGGCGAACGGATCTATCTCAGTCAAAGAGTTCTTTTGTCTATTGCCGAAGATCCCGACGAGAAACTCGAATCCAAACTTATGGATTACGATGACATCATCAAGCGCTGGAATATTCGCCTTACGTCGTTTTATGTACGACTTTCCCTTTTGATGGGCGAAGGTGAAGCGAATAAATTGGAAAGTAGTATCCAAAATTCGCTGAAAAAGTTGTCTGACCTGATTTCGGATCTACTAAAAAAACGATCAGAAAGTAAGGAGGTTCTGGCCAAAGAGGCGCGCGCAGCGCTTAAGTCATCCTATGCTCTTCAAGCTAAAGCTACGAACTTTAATAAGCATTTATTATGCGTCGCGCTTGACCGAAAAAAGGTTTTGTACGAAGGAGAAGCAATTCCCTTTACCCAAGCAAATCTACACAGGTTTTCTACTTGGTTTCTTTTCAAGGCGCTGTTTAGTCGAAATATAAATTCGCTGACCGTAATCCGCTCGACGTTGAATTCTTAAGTTCCAGCTTTCGGTAGGTCTTAGCGGACGAGGATATACGAGCATCGCTGCAATGGTAGATGCCTCCTGCAGATTCAGATCCGCTGCTGGTTTATTGAACATCCTCAAGGATGCCGACTGTACTCCACGCAAATGTGAGCCAAGAAAGGCACAGCCCAAATAAGATCGCAGGATAACTATTTTGCTGTATCTGATTTGGATGAGACTGGCGAGAAAAATCTCATAGATTTTTCTTTTAATGGTCCGCTCACGGTAGCCAGTTACTGTTCGTACGAACTGCATGTCGATTGTGCTAGCGCCACCGTGGCGTTTTCCTAAGCACGCTTTTAAGGTTTCTCTACATACAGACTTTAGATCTACTCCACCGTGTTTAAAAAATCGCCGGTCCTCAAGTATCAACACCATTTGTTCGACAGCTGATAGTTGCTCTGCACCGTAGATGCAAAATCGATCGATTGATCTCTCGATTTGTAAGAGATCAGTATGCACACGTAGCAAAAACTCTCGTAAAGAGAAGAGCCTCCATCTGGGTTTGTTATCGATAACGCTCATCTCTGTTCTCTCTGCTTTAATTGATTTGGTTTGAAGAAATTTTGTGCTAAGCCGAAATTGACTAGCGTGAATTTAATATAGTTTGCTAGTCCTCTAATTTCGAGTTTATCTCGGTGACGTGCAACTTAGGATTTCAGCCTTGACTAGGCTATCCCTTTTTTCTAATGGCATTTCAATAGAGGAAGTTACTAGAGAAAAGGTGCGATGTGCTTTTCAGTAACTGCCGAACGCGGAAAACACCGATGGGGAAAACTTTGGATTTGCTGATAAGAATCGATGCCTCACGCGCGAAGCTCCCTAACGCCAGCCTTATCCCACGATACACTGCCGCAGCAGTTCGAACTAAGTTGGCCCTAGATTGGATTCACCATTCCAATGCGTTAAGCGGCAACACGCTGACCCTGCGTGAAACCAAGGTAGTGCTGGAAGGCATCACCGTCGGTGGCAAGTTGCTGCGCGAGCACTTCGAGGCCATCAATCACCGCGATGCCATCTTCTTCGTCGAGCAGCTCGTGGCCGGCTGCGAGCCCCTGAGCGAAGCGCACATCAAGGACATCCACAGTCTCGTGCTCAAGGGGATCGATGCCGATGAAGCCGGCCGCTATCGCCGCGAGAACGTGGTGATCGCCGGCGCCAGCACCACCCCGCCGGATTTCCTGCATCTCAACGATGAAATGCGCGCCTTGCTGGCGTGGTATCAGCAGGCCGGCAGCCTGCATGCGGTCGAGCGTGCAGCGCAATTGCATACGTGCTTCGTGAAGATCCATCCCTTCATCGATGGCAATGGCCGCACCGGTCGCCTGCTGTTGAACCTGGAACTGATGAAATCCGGCTATCCCCCGGCGGTCATCCGCAAGGAAGATCGCCTGGCGTATTACGACGCCCTCGATGAAGCCAGCGTCAGCGGCGACCATGCCGCCATCACCACCCTTGTGGCCGAGAGCGTGCAGCGTTCGCTGCGCTTGTACCTGGACCTGCTGCCTGCGCCCGGATGATCGGCATCAGCTCAATCGCCTGATCAACCCCATCACCCATTCAAACGTTTTTCCATAAGGCGGATGCAACAGCGTCCCGCCGTTCCAACGCGCCTGCCGGAACACCGGCTTGCGCTTGCTGAAGGTATCGAAGCCCCAGCGTCCGTGATACGCCCCCATGCCGCTTTCGCCGACACCACCAAAGGGCTGCTCCTCCTGCACCAGGTGCCACAGGCAATCATTGATGGTCACGCCGCCCGCATGGGTCTGCCGCAGCACCTGTTCGCGCCGCGCCGCATCCTCGCCGAACCAGTACAGCGCCAGCGGGCGCGGACCTTGCCGCACATGGACGATGGCCTGCTCGGGCGTGTCGTATTCCAGGATGGGCAGCACCGGCCCGAAGATCTCTTCCTGCAGCACCCGCATCGACGCCGTCGCCCCCAGGATCAGCGTGGGTGCCAGCTTGCGGCTCTGGCCCAGGTCTTCGCCTGCCGGGTTCACCTCGATCACCTGCGCCCCTGCCGCACGCGCCTCTTCCACCAGCGCCTGCAAGCGCGCCCGATGGCGCGGGCTGATGATGGCGGTGTAGTCCGGATTGTCGTGCAGGCGCGGATACAGCCGGCCCATGGCCCCGGCCAGTTGCTGCGCCACCCCGGCCGCCTGGCCGCGCGGCACCAGCAGGTAATCCGGTGCCACGCAGGTCTGGCCGGCATTGAGCAGCTTGCCGAAGGCGATGCGCTGCAGGCTGCTCGTCATGCGGCACGAGGCATCAAGAATGGCGGGCGACTTGCCGCCCAGTTCCAGCGTGACGGGTGTGAGATTGGCCGCCGCCAGTTGCGCGATCTGGCGTCCGACCTGGGTCGATCCGGTAAAGAACAGGTGATCGAACGGCAGCGAGGCAAAAGCCTGTCCGATGCCGGCGTCCCCGGTGACCACGGCCATTTCCCCCGGGGCGTAGGTGCGCGCGACCAGCTCGGCCAGCAGGGCCGAGAGGCGGGGCGTCAGTTCCGAGGGTTTGAGCAGCACCCGGTTGCCCGCTGCCAGCGCCGCCAGCGCTGGACCCAGCGCCAGTTGCAGCGGGTAATTCCACGGCGAGATGATGCCGACCACGCCCAGCGGCTGGGCCAGCAGGCGGTTGCTGCCGGGCAGGAAGTGCAGGGCGGTGGCCACGCGCTGCGGGCGCATCCAGCGCTTCAGGTGCGACTGCGCATGACGTATTCCGGCGCGCAGAACGAACAGTTCGGCCATGCGCGTTTCATGGTGCGAGCGGCCGCCGAAGTCGGCGTCGATGGCGGCGATGAGGGCCGCTTCGTGCTCGTCCATCAAGGCCTGCAGGCGTGCCAGCCGATCCATGCGCACTGCATGGGAGGGATCACTGTCGGCAGCGAACGCCTGCTGCTGCGCGCTGAAAAGCTGCTGCAATTCTGCAGCGGTGGTGTCAGTCATTGATGCATCCTTGCATGGTGTGATCGAACGGTGTCAGGCCGCGTCGGCATGCGCCTGGCTGGCGCGGATCATGTCGGCCGCCTTCTCGGCAATCATGATGGTGGGCGCATTGGTGTTGCCGCTGACCAGCGTGGGCATCACCGAAGCATCCACCACACGCAGGCCCTGCAGTCCATGCACCCGCAATTGTGCATCGACCACCGCCATCTGGTCCTCGCCCATGCGGCAAGTGCCCACGGGATGGTAGATGGTGTCGGCACGCTGGCGGATCATGGCTTCCCATTGCGCCTCATCCATGCCCTCGCGGCCGCCGAACAGTTCCCTGCGGCAGTACCGGCGCAGCGGTTCGGTCATGACGATCTGGCGCGCGATGCGGGCGCCCGCGATCATGGTGGCCAGGTCGCGCGGGTCGGAGAGATAGCCGGCATCGATGAGCGGATCGGCCATCGGATCGGCCGATTGCAGCCCCACGCGCCCACGCGAATGCGGACGCAGCATGCACATGTGCAGGGAGAAGCCGTAACCGGCATGCAGCTTTCTTGCATGGTCATCGACGATGGCGATGCAGAAATGCAGCTGGATATCGGGCCGCTCCAGCTCCGCACGGGTCTTGAGGAAGGCCGCGCCCTCCGCGAAGGGGGTGGCGATGAGCCCCTCCCCATGCCGCTTCCAGGGCAGCAGCTGGCCCAAGAGGCGCAGGCTGCCGACCACGCCCAGGCCGAAGTTGTCGGTGTCGCGGGTGGTCCATCCCTGCGTGAAATCGAGGTGATCCTGCAGGTTCTGGCCCACGCCCGGCAGGGCGTGATGCAGGGCGATGCCATGCGGCAGGATGTCCTCGGGCCGGCCCACGCCGGACAATTGCAGCAATTGCGGCGAGCCAAAGGCCCCGGCGGCGATGATGACTTCACGCGTGGCGCGCACCAGCGCTTCTTGCTGCTGCTGGCGATAGGCCACGCCCACCGCACGCTTGCCCTCGAACAAGACGCGCTGTGCTCGCACCTGGCGCAGCACGGTCAGGTTGGGCCGCTGCCCCATCACCGGATGCAGATAGGCCGCCGCCGCCGAGCAGCGCTCGCCGCGATGACCGGGCGTGTGGAATTGCGTGACCTGGTACAGGCCCACACCTTCGTTGTCGCCGGTATTGAAGTCGGTGCGCAGCGGATAGCCGCGCGCTTGCGCTGCCTCGATGAAGGCGCGCGTGATGGGGCGCGGGCGATTCTGTTCCGAGACTTGCAGCGGGCCGCTGCCCCCGTGCCAGGCATCGGCCCCGCGCACGTTGTTCTCGGATCGCTTGAAGTAGGGCAGCACCGACTCCCAGTCCCAGCCCGGGCAGCCGGCCTGGGCCCAGCCATCGTAGTCCTGGCGCTGGCCGCGGATGTAGAGCATGGCGTTGATGGCCGAGGAGCCGCCCAGGGCGCGGCCGCGCGGCTGGTAGCCACGGCGGCCGTTGAGGCCCGCCTGCGGGGTGGTCTGCAGCGCCCAGTTGTTGAGCTTGCCGTAGCCGGGCAGCATGGCCACCACGGCGGCGGGGGTGCGCACCAGGAGGCTGTCGCCCTGGCCGCCGGCTTCCAGCAGGCAGACCGTGACGCGTGGATCTTCCGACAGGCGGGCGGCCAGCGTGGCACCCGCCGAGCCGCCACCGGCGATGACGTAATCGAACAGCACGGTTGTCTCCCTTTTTTATCGTTGACCGGCTTGCAAGGGGGCGCCGCCCTGGGGGCTGGCGCCGTGTCCGGTGTGTCCCGGACTGGCTGGCATTATGACGCGGCCGGCCCGGCCTGTTCAAATTCCCTGCACGAATTGGACAATTGCCTTCACCGGAGCGGCCCGCGCGCTGAAATAAACCTGGGCGCAAGGTAAGATACGCGGTTCTGAGCATTCGATTCGAAAGCAGGTTGTCATGTCCTCACCGATCGCACCGGCCGCTGCCGCGCCGGAAGAAAAACTGGTCTTCGTCAGTTCGTGCAAGTTGCCCATGCCCTGGGCGACCTTCGAACTGCACGCCTTCTACGATGAAGTTTCCGGCAAGGAACACCTGGCCCTGACCCTGGGCGACGTCGGCAACGGCGAGCCGGTGCTGGGCCGCGTGCACTCCGAGTGCCTGACCGGCGACGCCCTGTTCTCGCAGCGCTGCGACTGCGGTGCCCAGCTGGAGGCCGCCTTGAAGAAGATCGCCAAGGAAGGCCGTGGCGTGCTGTTCTACCTGCGCCAGGAAGGCCGTGGCATTGGCCTGTTGAACAAGATCCGCGCCTATCACCTCCAGGACCAGGGCGCCGATACGGTGGAAGCCAACGAACGCCTGGGCTTCCCCGCCGACATGCGCCGCTACACCATCGTGCTGCCCATGCTGGCGCACCTGAAGATCACCAGCCTGCGCCTGATGACCAACAATCCGCGCAAGGTCAAGGCGCTCGAAGACAGCGGCATCACCGTGGCCGAGCGCATCGCCCTGATCGCCAACCACAATCCCTTCAACATCGGCTACCTGGGCACCAAGGCGCGCAAGCTGGGCCACCTGTTGCCGGGACTGGCCAAGACCGAAGAGAAACCGGAAAAAGTGCCGCTGGACGCCCACGACAACGAGTAATGCACATCCATCACCCGGGTGAATGCATGGCGGGCGGCTATTCAGGTGATGAATTCCCGCCAGCCGGTAAAACCAGGTAAAGATGCCGGCCCGCGCCCGGCGCGGCTTGCAGCCAGGACGGACCCGGTGCGGTCCGTCTTTTTTTTGCCTTGCGCAGGCAGCCCTCTTGACGCATCAGGTAGCATGACGGCTGGATCGACCATTCTCCCGTCTTCACACCATGAACCCATCCGTACCTGCTGGCGCCGCACCGATACCCGTTTCCCTCCTGACCGGTTTCCTGGGCAGCGGCAAGACCACGCTGCTGAACCATCTCATCACCCAGCCGGAGATGAAGAACACCCTGGTCATCATCAACGAATTCGGCGAGATCGGCCTGGATCACCTGCTGGTGGCCCACAGCCAGGAAGAGACCATCGTCGAGATGAGCAGCGGCTGCCTGTGCTGCACCATCCGCGGCGACCTCAAGAAGACCCTGAAGGACATCACCTGGCGCTTCGCCGAAGGCGGCCAGCGCAAGTTCGACCGCGTGGTCATCGAGACCACCGGGCTGGCTTCCCCCACGCCCATCCTGCACACGCTGATGACCGATGCCTTCATCTCGGCACGCTATCGGCTCGATGGCGTGATCGTCACCGTCGATGCGGTCAATGGCATGTCGACCCTGGACCATCATCCCGAAGCGATCCAGCAGGCCGCCGTCGCCGACCGCCTGCTGCTGACCAAGACTGACCTGGTCGACGCCGATACGCTGTCGGCCCTGCAGGCACGCCTGCGCACGCTCAATCCGGGCGCACGCCAGCTGCAGCCGCAGGTCGGCCAGATCGCTGCAGCCGAGCTGCTCGATGCGGGCCTCTTCAAGCCCGGCGAGAAGATGCCCGACGTCGCGCGCTGGCTCAACGAGGAAGCCTTTGCCGAGAAAGAGGCCCATGCGCATCATGCGCACCATCATCATGGCCACGGACATGATCACCACGATCATCACGATCATCACGATCATCATGGCCACCATCATGACGATCACGCCCATGACGTGAACCGTCACGATGACCACATCCGCGCCTTCTGCTTTACCTTCGACGAGCCCATCGATCCGGTGCTCTTCGATGAATGGCTGAGCTTGCTGGTCGGCTTCAAGGGCCCCAACATCCTGCGCATCAAGGGCATCCTCAACCTCAAGGGCGAGGACAAGCCCACCGTCATCCACGGCGTGCAGCACATCTTCCACCCCACGGCCACGCTGCCGCAGTGGCCTTCGGAAGACCGTCGCAGCCGCATCGTCTTCATCACCCGCGATATCGAGCGGGCCACCATCGAGCGCTCTTTCGATGCCTTCATGCAAGCCCAGGCCATCGAGCGCGAGCAGCGCCAGCAACGGCAGTCGCCGCCGGTCTACTGAGCCGGCATGCAGGGGGGAAAAGGCTGCATTGTTCCCGTGCAGCAACTCGCGGGCAGGTACCAGGGACTTGCCTGATTAAAAATAACTGCGCTTGGGCCGATAACGAGGGATAAGCCGGATTATGATCGGGCTCACCTTAGGGATATAACGATTCGTATATGCAGCGTGTGATCAACAAGCTGGGGGCAACGTTGTCGGCATCGCTCACGCTGATGCTTGGCGTATGTGCCACCGTGACGGTCTTCGTCGCCACCAGCCATCTGGAAGAGGATGCCGTCCACCTGGACTTCGAGCGCCGGGCGGGGCTGCGTGCCTTCACCATCCAGCGCGGGCTGGAAGAGGCCGTCCAGGTGCAATCGGTGGTCAATCACTTCTATGCCACCGTGGGCGACCCCACGCGCGAACAGTTCGAGAGTTTCACCCGCCCGCTGCTGGAACGCTATCCCTACGTGCGTGCCTTCAGCGTGCAGCGTTTCGTGGCCGACGAAGACCGGCTGGTGTTCGAGGCCCTGCGCCAGGGCGCCAAGCCGGGCTTCGAAATCACCGCCCTTGAGGGCGACCGGCCCGTGCGCGCTTCGCAGCAGCCCACCTACCTGGTGGTCGATTACGTGGAACCGGTGGCCGGCAATGAAGCCGCGCTGGGGCTGGATGTCTCGCGCAATGCGGCCATCACGGGCGCGCTCGATGCGGCCGTGGTCAGCGGCCGGCCGTCCTCCACCCCGCCAATCCGGCTGGCCCAGTCCGGGCCGGACGAGCGCGGACTGCTGGTGATCCAGCCGGTCTATCGCGGCGGCGTGCAACCGACCGATACCGCCGCCCGGCGCGCGCTGCTGGTGGGCGATACCACGGCGGTGCTGGAGTTGAACGGACTGGTGCAGAAGATCCTCGACGGTGCCGGCCTGATGGCCGACCACGAGATCGGCCTGCGCATCTACGTCGGCCCGCAGGCCGATCCGGCCAACCTGGTCTACCGCCATGAAAGCGTCGCCCAGCCAACCCAATGGCTGGACCAGATCATCAAGCCGGGCAGCTTCTTCCGCCATCCTTCTTCCACCCTCACCAGTTTCGACATCGCCGGTCAGACCTGGCACATGGAGATCAGCATCCCGCCGCGGTCAGTCTTTGCCGATCACTACGGCTCGCTGCTCATCGGCCTGGTCGGCGTGATCGCTTCGCTGCTGGGCGCGGCCTACATGCGGGCGCTGTCGATGCGATCGCATCGCGTGCAGCAGCTGGTGGAAGAGAAGACCGCCGAGCTGCGTACCACCAATGCCCTGCTGTCGGATGACATCAAGGCCCGCCGCCTGGCCGAGCGCGCGCTGCGCCTGCGCCACCAGGCCATCGAGGCCAGCGCCAATGCCATCCTGATCCTCTCGGCCCAGGCGCCGGAGTACGCCATCGAATACGTCAACCCGGCCTTCGCCCGCATCACCGGCTACAGCGCCGGCGAAGCGGTGGGCAAGAGCATTCGTTTCCTGGAAGGGCGGGACAGCGATCCCGAAGGGTTTGAGACCGTCTGGATCGCCATGCGCGAGCAGCGCGAGCACAACGTCGTGCTGCGCAACTATCACAAGGATGGCTCGGAGCTCTGGAACGATTTCTACATCGCCCCGGTGCGCGATGAGAGCGGCATGGTCACCCACTTCGTGGCCGCGCTCTACGACATCACCTCGATGAAGCGTTATGAAGCCGAACTGGAATTCCAGGCCAGCCGCGATACCTTGACCGGCCTGATCAACCGCCACATGCTGCGCCATCACCTGGAGCAGGCCATCGGCGCGGCCGAGCGGCAGAAGCAGGCCTTGTGGGTGGTGTTCGTCGACCTGGACCGCTTCAAGTTCGTCAACGACACCCTGGGCCACAAGGCCGGCGATACCTTGCTGCGCACCGTGGCCGGGCGGCTGCGCGCAGCCGTGCGCGAAGCCGATACGGTGGCGCGCCTGGGCGGGGATGAATTCATCATGATCCTGCCGGAGCAGGATGAACTCACGCTCGATACCCGCAGCCTGCAACGCATCATGGATGCGGTGGCCGCACCCGTGACGCTGGGGGGCCATACCCTCTTCATGACCTGCAGCATCGGCGTGGCCTGCTATCCCAACGATGGCACCGATGGCGAGACCCTCATCAAGCACGCCGACATCGCCATGTACCGCGGCAAGCAGACCGGCCGCAACAATTTCCAGTTCTACACCCCGGCCATGAACGAGCAGGCGCTGGAACGCCTGCGCATCGAAGGCGACCTGCGCAATGCACTCGATCACGGCGAATTCCTGCTGCACTACCAGCCCAAGGTCGACCTGGCCTCGGGCCGCGTGGTGGGCAGCGAGGCGCTGATCCGCTGGCTGCATCCGCAGCTGGGCATGGTGTCACCGGCGCGCTTCATTGGTCTTGCCGAAGAGACCGGGCTGATCCTGCCCATCGGTGCCTGGGTCCTGCGCACCGCCTGCACCCAGTGCCGCCAGTGGCAGCTGGCCGGGCATGACGACATCAGCGTCTCGGTCAACCTCTCGGTGGGCCAGTTCCTGCAGAAGGACCTGGTCTCTTCCATTGCCGACGTGCTGGCCGATACCGGCCTGCCCCCGGCTTCGCTGGAAATCGAACTGACCGAGAGCCTCATGATGACCGACGTCGAGCACGCCATCGGCATCCTGGCGGGCATGAAGAAGCTGGGCATCCGTCTTTCCATCGACGACTTCGGCACCGGTTATTCCTCGCTGGCCTACCTGAAGCGCTTCCCCATCGACGTGCTCAAGATCGACCGTTCCTTCGTGCGCGACATCACCATCGATGCCGATGATGCGGCCATCACCGCCTCCATCATCTCGCTGGCGCGCCACTTGAAACTGCGCGTCATCGCCGAGGGCGTGGAGACCGATGAACAGCTGGACTACCTGCGCCACTATGGCTGCGACGAGATCCAGGGCTACCTGTTCAGTCCGCCGGTGGCCGCCGAGAAGTTCGAGCAGATCCTGCGCGAGGAGCGGGTGATCCTGTAATTTTCCTTCACGCGCTGTTCTGGAATGAGGCCGCACGGCAATGCCGCTGCGGCCTTTTTCATATGCGGCTCAATGATGCGCAATCCAGGCCAGGATGAGCGCGATGGTCGGTAGCGAGAGGGTGGTGGAGAAGAGGATGGCGCGCGACATGGCGGTGACTTCGCGCTGGTACAGCTCGGCCAGCATGAAGGGCCCGGTGCCGATGGGCAGCGCCGCCAGCAGCACTGCGCTGTCGGCCCACAGGCGCGGCATGGGCAGGATCCAGTAGGCCAGCACGGCGGTCACGGCCGGCTGTAGCAGCAGCTTGAAGGCCACCAGCAGCCACACCGGCGAGCCACCCGCCGTGCGCACCGGCTGGGCCAGGAACAGTCCCAGCGAGACCAGCGCGCAAGGTCCGGCCGCCCCGCCCAGGATCTTGAAGAGTTGCTGTACGCCAGGGGGGATGGCCACGCCGCTCAGGGCCACGATGATGCCGGCCACCGGCGCGATCATGATGGGATTGCGCAGCAGCGAGCGGCCCACCTTGGCGACGGTCTGGCCGAATGCCGCCTGGGCATGCAGGCAGGTTTCCAGCAGCACGATGGCCACCGCAAAGAGCAGGCAGGCCGTCATCACCATGGCGATCACCGAGGGCGGCAAGCCGTCGCTGCCGAAGGCCAGGTAGCACAGCGGAATGCCGATGAAGCCGGTATTGGCGTAGGAGCTGCCGAGGCTGTCGATGATGACGTCAGGAGCGGCCGCCTTCTGGCGCAGGCGCAGCGCGGCCGTGACCAGGAACACCACCGCCACGCCGATGGCGAAGACGGCGATGAAGCGCAGGTTGGCGAAGTCCGCAGGCTTCAGGCGCGACATGGAGTCGAACAGCAGCGCCGGCAGCGCCAGCCAGATCACGAAGCGATTGAGCTCGCTGGCCGCGCCCGCCGAGAGAATGCGGCGCTTGCGGCATATCCAGCCCAGGAAGATCAACGAAAAAATCGGGAAGACGATATTGAAGATGGCGAGCATGGCGTGGCGCAGCCATGCTGCGGGGCGGGTTGATCGGCGTCGGATGTGGCCCTAGACGCTACGGAGCCGCTCCTGCTTTGTCAAGGCGCAATGCCGCACGGGGAGGGCGGCGTAGAATGGCGGCCTTGTCTGATTTATCCACAGGGCTTTTCACGATGCCTGCGCGTCCCCTTCAACTTGCCTCTTCCGAATTGCTGGCCGCCTGGCGCGCCGAGGCCGATCCCATCACCGCCGCTCTGCAGGGCGTTCCGGACTGCCTGCGCGAACAACGCAGCGCCACCGTGCTGGACCTGCATTTCGGGCTGGGACAGTCCTTCTTCGCCACCTGGCATGCGTTCGCCCGCCAGCGCGCGCAAGGGGAGGGCGCGGTGCATCTGCACTACATTGCGATCCTGCCCCATCCGCCAGCCGTGGAGGCCCTGTCCGAAGACTTAACTTATGCACAGGCCTTGCGCGCGGCATGGCCGCTACCCTTGCCGGGCACGCACCGCCTCTTGCTCGATGAAGGCCGCGTCACGCTGACCCTGATCTGGGGCGCGGTGGAAGAAGAACTGGCCCGGCTGGACGCACCGGTGGACCTGTTCTACCTGCATGCCGACCCGACCCGCTTCGATCCTGCTGCGCCAGCCTGGCATGCGCATGCCTGCAAGCGCTTGGCGCGCCTGGCCTGGACCGGGGCGCGGGCGCTGGTGTTCGGTGGGGCGGCGGATGTGGCGCTGGCGGCGGCGATGCGCCAGGTCGGTTTCCACGGGGAAGCGCGTGACGGCGCGCTGGCCTTGCGTTATGCCCCGGCCTGGGCGCGGCCGGCCACGCATGTGGCGGCGTCCGATACGCCCTTGCGGCGCGATCTGCCGCATGCACGGCAGGCCTTGGTGATCGGCGCCGGGCTGGCCGGAACGGCCGCCGCCGAGCGGCTCACGGCACGCGGCTGGCGCATCGATCTCATCGATGCCGGACCGGAGGTGGCCACCCGCGCTTCGGGCAATCACGGGGGGCTCTTCATGCCGGCGCTGGCACGCGATGACAGCCCGCTGGCACGGCTCACGCGGGCGGCTTTCCTGTTTGCCTCGCGGCATCTGGATGATCTGGGCGGGGTGGGGCTGGAGGATCACGCGGCCATTCGTGGCGAACGCTGCGGCGTCCTGCAATTCGGACGCGATGCCAAGCAGGCGCTCTCCTTCGAGCAGGGCGCGCAGGAGTGGCAGTATCCGCCGCGCTATGCGCGCTGGATGTCGGCCGGCGAGACGGCCAACGCACTGGGCATGCCGACCATGGGCGGCGGCTATTTCTTCCCGGAGGCGGGCTGGCTCAATCCGCCGTCGGTGTGCCGCCGCCTGCTGACGGTGGCGCAGGCGCAAGGTGAGGTGCGCACGCATTTCAATCGCGCCGTCGCGCGCCTGGTGCGCGTGCACGATCAATGGCAGGCGGTCGATGCCGATGGCGTGCTGATTGCGCAAGCGCCGGTGGTGATCCTCGCAGCGGGTGCGCAGGCGCGCGTGCTGGAGCAGGCGGCGGGTTTGCCCTTGAATGCGGTGCGCGGCCAGGTCACGCATCTGCCGGCAACAGGCTTCCCCGATTTGCCGCATGCGCTGTGTGGCGACGGCTACCTCACGCGTCCCTATGCCGGCCAGGTCTGCATGGGCGCCAGCTACGATCGCTTCGACGATCCTGCGCTGCGTGCCGACAGCCATGCCGAGAACCTGGCCCGCCTGCAGCACATGCTGCCGCAGATCGCCGCGCACATGTCCTTGCCGCAAGCGGATGCGCATCTTCCCGGCCGGGTCGGCCAGCGCTGCATCGCGCCGGACCGCTTGCCGCTGGTCGGTGCCTTGCCGGGCGAGGCGGGCGTGTATGGCCTGCTGGGCTATGCCTCGCGCGGCCTGATCTGGGCGCCGCTGATGGCCGAGTTGCTGGCCGCGATGATCGAGCGCGAGCCCTTGCCGCTGCCGCGCGAACTGGTGGCAGCGCTGGACCCGGCCCGCTTCGGCGCGGATTCAGCTGCCGGCCTCAACGCACCCAGTGACCCGGAATGAACACCCAGCCGCCGGGGCCCGGTTGCCAGTGGGCCGGTTCATAGCGGGCGTAGTGGCGGCGCATGCGTTCCCAGTGGCCGCCGACCCAGACGTGGCGATGGCCGTTCCAGGCCCAGTAGCCGGGCGCCCAGGCATAGCCGTGGCGCGGGGCGGGGACGACTTCATAGCGCGGGGCGGGCGGCGGTGTGCCGATGCGCACGTCCACGCCGACCACCTGGGCTTGCGCGGCAGGGGCCAGGGCTGCGGTGGCTCCGAGGGTGGAGAGGGTAGCGAGAAGGACGAAGGCGAGGCGAGTGGTCTTGGTTTTCATGTTGGACTCCTGCAAGTGGGTGTTGCGTGGATGCAGCGCCAGTGGGGCGCGCTGTGAAAACCACTGTAGGAGCCGGGCTTCTTTAAGACTGTAATGTTGTGTTTCCAGGTGTATCAGCGGCTTCCCGCCCGCCGTGCAGCGCGCGGGAAGAACGCGCCGCAGCGCCGGTTCCGGTAACAAATCACGGCAGACCGATACATGCGCGCCCTCACTTCTTGCGCGCCGGGCGCACGTAACGCTGCTCCACCACGCGGCTGCCCCATTGCTCGCCCGGCGACTCCTCGGCCAGTTCGAAGCCGGCCGACAGATACAGGTGGCGTGCCGCATCCAGCCCCTGGAAGGTCCACAGGTAGCAGGCCAGGCGATGGGCATCGACGAAGGCCATGGCCTGTTCCAGCAAGCGCCGTCCCACGCCGCTGCCGCGCAGGCTGTCATCGACGATGAACCAGCGCAGGTGCGCTTGCCGCTGCTGCAGGTCGCCATCGATCACGATGGAGGCCAGGCAGCGCCCGTGTTCGATGTGGGTCCAGAGCTGCTTGCCGGCCCGGGGCAAGGTTTGCGCGAAGCTGCCCAGTTCGCTGGCCACCTTGTGCTCGAAGAACACCCCGAAGCCGGCCGCCTCGGCGTAGTAACGCGCATGCAGGCTGGCGATATCGCCGATGCAGCCGGGCTGGTAGCCGGTGCTCAATGGCACCGTCGCGCCTTTGGCCGGGCGTGGTGCAGCATTCGGGTTATTGCTCGACAACGCCTCGGAATACAGCGCCAGCGCCCGCACCAGGCCCTGCTGGTCTTCCGGCAGGATGCGCCGCAGGGCCGCGGAGACCTGGTCGGTGGCGAACTTGTCGATCTTCTTGCGCAGGGTCTGCCCCTCTTCGGTCAGCGCCAGGCTGTAGGCGCGCCCGTCGCCCGGTACTGGGCTGCGCTGCACCAGCCCCAGCGCTTCCAGCTTGGCCAGCTGGCGGCTGGTGTTGGACTTGTCCAGGTACAGCAGTTCGCCCAGCTCGCGCGCCTGCAGGCCGGGTTTGAGTCCGATCTCGATGAGCGCGTGCACCGCCGAGGGTGCCAGGTCGCTGCCGGCCAGGGTGCTGCGCATGAAGCCCAGTTCGCGCACCAGCTTGCGCGACAGCTCGCGCAACTGGCGGATGGTCTGGTCGCGCGGGGGAGAGTGCAGGCCGTCATAGTCCATGGCAAGATCCGGTAATGGTTGCGAAGTGCAATCAATGTTGCGCCAGATGATTGCGTTATGCAACTTGTTTGGTGGCAGGGGGCAGGCTCGCTGTCGCACCTGCGCAACTGGCGGGGCCGGGCTGGGAGCGCCTGCCGGGGTGGAGTAAAATGTCGCCTTTCGCGCAGCCTTCCGCCGTGAGCACACCGGTCATCGTGGCCTGCGCCACCTCCTGCATCCCCAGTCTTGTTGAAAGTCCCCGCACATGTTGCGCATCTCTGAACTGACCCTTCCGTTGAGCCATACGGAAGAAGAACTGAACGCCGCCATCCTCGATCGCCTGGGCATCCCGGCCGGGGAGCTGCTGTCCTTCACCCTGTTTCGCCGCAGCTACGATGCCCGCAAGAAGACGGCCATCACCCTGAACTACACCATCGACGTCGAAGTGAAGGACGAGCCGGCCGTCCTGGCGCGCCACGCCAAGACCACCAATGTCGGCCCCACGCCCGATACCTCCTATCACTACGTCACGCGCGCCCCGGCGAGCATCAAGAAGCGTCCGGTGGTGATCGGCTTCGGTCCCTGCGGCCTGTTTGCGGCGCTGATCCTGGCCGAGATGGGCTTCAACCCCATCATCCTGGAACGCGGCAAGACCGTGCGCGAGCGCACCAAGGACACCTGGGGCCTGTGGCGCCAGCGCGAATTGAAGCCGGAATCGAACGTGCAGTTCGGCGAGGGCGGCGCCGGGACCTTCTCCGACGGCAAGCTCTACAGCCAGGTCAAGGATCCCAAGCACTATGGCCGCAAGGTGCTGGCCGAATTCGTGGCCGCCGACGCGCCGCCCGAGATCATGTACGTCAGCAAGCCCCACATCGGTACCTTCCGCCTGGTCAAGATGATCCAGTTGATGCGCGAGAAGATCGAGAAGCTGGGCGGTGAATTCCGCTTCGAGCAGCGCGTCGAGGATGTGCTGATCGAAGATGGCCAGATCCGTGGCCTCACGCTCAACACCGGCGAACAGATCGAAGCCGACCACGTGGTGCTGGCCATCGGCCACAGCGCCCGCGATACCTTCGAGATGCTCTACGAACGCGGTGTCTACATCGAGGCCAAGCCGTTCTCGATCGGCTTCCGCGCCGAGCACCCGCAGTCGCTGATCGACAAGTGCCGCTTCGGTCCCGGGGCCGGCCATCCCATCCTGGGCGCGGCCGACTACAAGCTGGTGCACCACGCCTCCAATGGCCGTTCGGTCTACAGCTTCTGCATGTGCCCCGGTGGCACGGTGGTGGCAGCCACCTCCGAACCGGGCCGCGTGGTCACCAATGGCATGAGCCAGTATTCGCGCAATGAGCGCAATGCCAACAGCGGCATCGTGGTGGGCATCTCGCCGGCCGACTATCCCGGCCATCCGCTGGCCGGCATCGCCTTCCAGCGCGAGTGGGAAAGCCGTGCTTACGAGCTTGGCGGCGGCAACTACAATGCGCCGGGGCAGCTGGTGGGCGACTTCATCGCCAATCGTCCCTCGACCGGGCTGGGCAGCGTGGAACCGTCCTACAAGCCGGGCGTGACGCTGGGCGACCTCAACCCGTCGCTGCCCAAGTACGCCATCGATGCCATCCGCGAGGCGCTGCCGGCTTTCGAAAAGCAGATCCGTGGCTACTCCATGCATGACGCCGTGCTGACCGGCATCGAGACGCGCACGTCCTCGCCCATCCGCATCAAGCGCGATGACCACACCCTGCAGAGCCTCAACACCAAGGGCCTGTACCCGGCCGGTGAAGGGGCCGGTTATGCGGGCGGGATCATGTCGGCGGCCATCGACGGCATCCGCGTGGCCGAAGCGCTGGCGCTGGACATCGTGGCGCAGGGCTGAGGCCTGGTCAGACAGCTTGCCTGTCTGCCCACCCAAAGCAAAACGCCGCTCCGGTGACCCGGGGCGGCGTTTTGTTTTTACGGCCTGAAGTGAAGATTACTTCTTGGCGCGGGCCGAAGCGACGGTCTTTTCAGCAGCAGCGGTGAACTGTTTGGTCGCGTTGGCCAGGTTGGCTTCCAGCGTTTCGACCGCTTGCTTGGAGTTCTTGGACAGTTGCTCGTAGGCAGCGTTGGCGTTGGTCAGGGTGGCCTTCAGGATCGAGACGGCTTGCTCCGAACCCGGGGGCGCGTTCTTGCTGATCTCGTCGATCAGGGCCGACAGCTTGCGGCTGGTTTCGGAGATCTGGGCTTCGGCAGCCTTGGTGAATTCAGCCTGGGTCGAGGACACGATACCGGCCAGGTGGCGGCTGTAGGCGGTGGCCTTTTCAGCGCCCGGCTGGGCTTGGGCGGCGGCCAGCGACAGCAGTTCCTGCGGGTCCTTGGCGGCGGCCAGCTGCTTGGCCGCAGCGGTGGCTTCTTCCAGGGTGGCCTTGGTGGCCGACAGGTTCAGCTCAACGATCTTTTCCACGCCTTCGAAGGCCTTGGCGGTCAGGTTGTTGATGAGGTCCAGGTGGGCTTGCAGGTTGGCCTTGGTGGCGGCGGAAAACTGATCTTGGTACGAAAACATGTGCATCTCCTAGGTGATATGACAAATGAGCTTGCCGACGAGCGTGACGATCAAAACAATCGGCGTTCGAGCGCGGCTTTCGACCAGAATCAATCAACAATCATGATTTGTGCGCCGCAACAATTCTTATTTTATGCACTTCTTTGGTGAAATCAAGTGTTATTTGTGCGGCGCACAAAAAATAATCCGCCGCGTGGACATTTTGCTACGCCGCACCAGCAGCGGCTTTGCGGGTGATCAAGCCGAACGTTCGGTCGTTTTCTCCGGACGGTCGTGGGTGTCGCCGCTGGGAAGGTCATGGACCACGATGCCGGTCTCGCTCTCGGAAAACGGACAGCCCTTGCCCAGCGCGATGGCACGCAGGCCATCCTGGTAACCCTGTTCCCAGCGCCACATCACCGAGCCCCTGGCGAAGTTGACGTCCTTGGAGGCCATGTTCCAGTCGCGCCCGGCGTAGGCCAGGCGCACGATGTGGATGGTGCTGTCGGCACCGAGCTCCTCCATCATCTGGCGATCCTGCTGGGTCAGCATGCTCGGGGGCAGGCGCTTGTAGAGCGCGTGGGCCGCGCGGCGCAGCTTGTATTGCTGCAGGTAGGCATCGATGTGGCGCTGCGAACGGGAGGCGAAGGTGACATCCTTCTCGCGCGTCTGCACCTCTTCCAGTGTGCGCGGCTCCGGTCCGTCGGCATGCCACAGGTCGACCATCATGCAGAGCAGGTTGGTACGCGGCTCATCGTTCAACACGGCTTCCAGCGGCGTATTGGAATACAGCCCGCCATCCCAGTACAGCTCGCCGTCGATGCGCACCGGCGCAAAGCCCGGGGGCAGGGCACCGCTGGCCATGACATGTTCTGGCCCCAGCGGCCGCTGGCGCGAATCGAAATTGACCAGGGTGCCACAGGTGACCTTGACCGCCGCGACCGTCATGCGGATGCCGGAGGGACCGTTGAGGTAATCGAAGTCGACCAGGCGCGACAGCGTCTCCCCCAGCTCGGCAGTGCTGTAGAAACTGGCCTCGTCGGGCGGCACCGGCAGCCCCAGCGCAAAGGGGTTCAGCGGACGCGGACGGAAGAAGCCGGCCGTGCCGCGCAGAAATGTATCGAGCGTGGTCAGGCGGGTGGCCCAGGGGCGCAAGGCGTCCGGAACCTGGCGCAGGTCGAACGCGTCCGGATGCGCCACCGTCTCCCAGAATTCACGCAGGCGGTCGATGCGGGTCTCGCGCGGGTTGCCCGCAATCAAGGCGGCATTGATGGCACCGATGGAGGTGCCGACCACCCAGTCGGGGGTCAGGTCGTTCTCGTGCAGGGCCTGGTAGACCCCGGCCTGGTAGGCGCCCAGCGCACCGCCTCCCTGCAGCACCAGCGCCACGCGCGGCTTGGCGGCCACGGCGGCGGTGGCGGCGGTGGCGGATTTGCGGCGGGGGGAGGGCGGCGACTGATCCTGGTCCTTGCGCATCGTTCTTCCTTTCAGGGATACCGGATGGATCCGGCAACAACGTGAAGGTTCTGCAACAACAGCAGGAGTCTACGATAACGCGCTTACGGGGAAGTGACCGAAAAGGGCGCAGGCGCGCCCGCAACGTCAGCGATCAGCTGGCCAGCCAGGCCTCGATCAGCTGGCGCGCCTGGGCATCGATCTGCTCCAGGTCCACTTCATGGCGGCGATGGAAAATCATCATCGCGTACAGGCCCGCCAAGGCATTGACTTCGGGTGACAGTGCGCACTCCTCTCCGCTGGCCGGGCGCTGGTGGCGCCAGTAGTTGATTGCATCTTCGAGTTCGGTGAGGGTGAGCATGGCGGTATTTCTTGATAAAGACGTAAGGTAAAACGTCGGCGCATTCTACTCCATTTCGGCCTCCGGTACTGGTTGAAAACACAGTATGGCCGGGCTTGCCGAGCCTCCATGCAATTTCCGCATAAGCATCTGCGCACGCTGCAGCATGCGAAAAACAAGCAAGCACATGCGCAATGCTTCGTTCGGATTCGCTCCCCGCTTTGCTCTAATGGGACCCCTCGCGCGCGCCCTTCGGCGCTGCCCGCACTATCCCTCAGGAGTGGTTCATGTCCGCGCACATCCTAGAAACCGTCCGCCGTCCCGGCCTGCGCCAGGCCCAGCGCATTACCAGTCAAGCGCAGGCACTGCAGGTTGCCGCCGAGCTGGCCGCCGAGTTTGCCCGGAGCGCCGCCGAGCGCGACCGTGCACGCATCCTGCCGTTCGACCAGATCGAACGCTTTTCGCACAGCGGCCTGTGGGCCATTACCGTACCGCGCTCCCATGGCGGTATCGGCGCGTCCTGGCAGACGGTGGCCGAGGTGTTTCGGCTGATCTCTGCCGCCGATCCTTCCATCGGCCAGATTCCGCAAAATCATTTCGGCAATCTCAACCTGATCGCCAACCTTGCCAGTGAAGAGCAACAGCGCTTCTTCTTCAACGAGGTGCTCGAAGGCGCACGCCTGGGCAATGCCGGGCCCGAGCGCAACGGCAAGAACGTGCTCGACGTGCGTACCCGCGCCACCCTCGACACCGCAGCAGGTGATGGTAGCTACCTGCTCAATGGCACGCGTTTCTATTCCACCGGCGCGCTCTATGCGCACTGGATCCCCAGCCGCGCCATCGATGACGAGGGCCAGCCGCTGGTGGTCTACAGCCGCCACGATGCGCCGGGTTTGCGGGTGATCGATGACTGGTCCAGCTTCGGCCAGCGCACCACGGCCAGCGGCACGGTGGTGTTCGACAACGTGCGCGTGCCGGCTGCGCAGGTGCTGCCCTTGAAGGACGCGCTGCAGCAACCCAACAACATCGGCCCGGTCTCGCAGCTGATCCAGGCCGCCATCGATGCCGGCATCGCCCACGCGGCCGTGCAGGACACCATCGCCTTCGTCACCACCCGTTCGCGTCCCTATGTGGATAGCGGCCTGGAGCGCGCCAGCGACGATCCCTACATCCTGCGCGACATCGGTAACCTGAGCCTGCGGCTGCATGCGGCCGAAGCGCTGCTGGAGGATGCGGCCGCCGTGCTCGACAGCCTGCCCGCCAAGATCAGCTTCGAGCAGATGGCACAAGCCTCGGTGGCCGTGGCCGAGGCCAAGGTGCTGTCCACTGAAGTGGCCTTGCTGGCCTCGGAAAAACTGTTCGAACTGTCCGGTTCGGCCGCGACACTGGCCAGCCACAACCTCGACCGCCACTGGCGCAATGCGCGCGTGCACACGCTGCATGATCCGGTGCGCTGGAAATATTTTGCGGTCGGCAATTACGCCCTGAACGGCACGCCGCCGCCGCGCCACTCCTGGAGCTGATGCCCGGACCCTGCCTTCCCTCATTCGAACGCGAACCATCATGACCCAGACCGCTGCCGCCCAGGCCACCCACACCACGCTCGATTCCCTGCCGCCGCCGTCGAGCACGCCGCCGCGCCTGGTAGCGCGCATCCGCGACGATGCCGAGGCCATTGCGGCCGCGCGCAAACTGGCCGAGGACTTCAGCCGCGAAGCCGCCCTGCGCGACCGCGAGCGCAAGCTGCCCTGGGATGAGCTGGAACGCTACGTGCGTTCAGGCCTGTGGGGCATCACCGTACCCAAGGAATACGGCGGCGCGGGCGTCAGCTACGGGACGCTCGCCGAAGTCATCGCCACCATCTCGGCAGCGGATGGTTCCATCGGACAGATTCCGCAAAACCATTTCTATGCGGTGGAACTGATCCGCGTCAACGGCAGCGAATCGCAGAAGCGCTTCTTCTTCGACCGCGTGCTGCAGGGCGACCGCTTCGGCAACGCTCTGGCCGAACTCGGCACCAAGACTTCGCATGACCGCAAGACCCGGCTGAGCCGCAACGAACATGGCACCGGCTACCGCATCAACGGCCGCAAGTTCTACGCCACCGGTGCGCTCTATGCCGACTGGGTGCCGACCTCGGTGATCGATGAAGAGGGTGTGCAGCAACTGGCCATCGTGCCGCGCCATGCCCCGGGCCTGACCATCATCGACGACTGGTCCGGCTTCGGCCAGCGCACCACCGGCAGCGGCAGTGCCGTGTTTGAAAACGTCCGTGTGCCGGCCGATGCCGTGATCGGGTTTGCCACTGCCTTCTCGCGCCCCACGCAGATCGGCCCGATGGCGCAGATCCAGCACGCGGCCATCGATCTGGGCATCGCGCGCGCGGCCTATGCGGACCTGCTGCAATTCGTGCGCACCCGTTCGCGCCCTTGGGTCGACAGCGGTGTGGAACGCGCGGGAGACGATCCGCTCACCATTCGCGAAGTGGGTGACCTGACCATCCAGTTGCACGCCGCCGAAGCGCTGGTGCGCCGCGCCGGCCGCAAGGTCGATGCAGCGGCCGCCGAGCCCACTGAAGACAGCATCGCAGAGGCGTCCATTGCGGTCGCCGAGGCACGCGTGCTGACCACCGAAGTCTCGCTGGCGGCCGGCAGCAAACTGTTTGAGCTGGCCGGTTCGCAATCGACCCTGTCCGAACACAATCTCGACCGCCACTGGCGCAATGCCCGCACCCATACGCTGCATGACCCGGTGCGCTGGAAATATCACGCCATCGGCAATTACGTCCTGAATGGCAAGAAGCCGCCGCGCCACGGCGCGATCTGAGGAGCCCGCATGGCCAAGAAGGAAATCCGTCTCAACGCATTCAACATGAATTGCGTCAGCCACATCAACCACGGCCTGTGGACGCACCCGCGCGACCGCTCGCAGGACTACACCGACATCGGCTACTGGACCGACCTGGCGCGCCTGCTGGAACGCGGCAAGTTCGACGGCCTGTTCCTGGCCGATATCGTCGGCGTCTATGACGTCTACCAGGGCAACACCGACCTCACCCTGCGCGAGACCATACAGCTGCCCGTGAACGACCCGCTGATGCTGGTCTCGGCCATGGCGGCAGTGACCGAACACCTGGGCTTTGGCATCACCGCCAACCTGACCTATGAGGCGCCGTTCCTGTTTGCGCGCCGCATGTCCACGCTGGATCACTTGAGCCGTGGCCGTGTGGGCTGGAACATCGTCACCGGTTATCTCGACAGCGCCGCGCGCGCCATGGGCTTGCACGAACAGCTGGAACACGATCAGCGCTATGACCGCGCCGATGAATTCATGGAAGTGGTCTACAAACTCTGGGAAGGCAGCTGGGAAGACGGTGCCGTGGTGCGTGACCGCGCGCGCCGCGTCTATGCCGACCCGGCCAAGGTGCACAAGATTGCGCATCACGGCGACTACTACCATGTTGAAGGCATCCACCTGAGCGAGCCCTCGCGCCAGCGCACGCCGGTGCTGTACCAGGCCGGTTCGTCCGGACGCGGGCAGGCCTTCGGTGCACGCCATGCGGAATGCGTGTTCATCTCCAGCCAGAGCAAGGACGCCACCCGCAAGCTGGTGCAGAGCATTCGTGACGGTGCGGTACGCGAGGGACGCGATCCGGATGCCATCAAGATCTTCATGGGCCTGACGGTGGTGACCGGCCGCACCGATGCGGAGGCTCAGGAGCGCTTCCGCGAATATGCCAGCTATGCCAGTCCCGAAGCGGGGCTCGCGCATTTCTCGGCGGGCACCGGCATCGACTTTTCAAAGTATGAACTGGATGAACCGATCCGCGCGGCCAAGACCAATGCCATCGAATCGCTGACCAAGGTGGTCACGCAACCGGAGCTGAACTGGACCAAGCGCAAGCTGCTGCAACAGCTCGAACTGGGTGGCCGCTACGCCAGCATCGTGGGCGCGCCCGATCGTATCGCCGATGAACTGGAAAGCTGGGTGGCCGACACCGGCATTGACGGCTACAACCTGACCCGCACGGTCACGCCGGAGAGTTTCGAAGACTTCGTCAACCTGGTCATTCCGGTGCTGCAGGAACGCGGTTCCTACAAGCGCGACTATGCCCAGGGGACCTTGCGTGAAAAACTTTTCCAGCGCGGTGCTACCTTGCCGCAAGAGCACGTGGGTGCGGGTTTCCGGGCGGGAGCGGCGGTCGAGCACGCCTGAAGAAAATCGCCTGGTGGCTGCGCGCAGACACATGCGCGCAGCACATAAGCAAAGCGGAAATGATTCCTTCCGCACCGGTTGAGGGCTCGCTACATTGGCCTTTTTTCAACCGGGGAAAACAATGAAATCGTTCGTCACCAACTGGCTTTCTGGCCTTGCCATGGGCGTGCTGGCCAGCGCCACCATCACGGTCCAGGCCGCCACCGACCAGGTGATCCGCGTGGGCGTGACCAGTGGTCCGCATGCGCAGATTTTCGAGCAGGCACGCCGCGTCTTCGAGCGTGACAATCCTGGCTACAAGGTCAAGATCATCGAATTCAACGACTACATCCAGCCCAATGCGGCGCTGGACGCAGGCGAGCTCGATGCCAACAGCTACCAGCATCGTCCCTTCCTCAATGCGCAGATCAAGGCGCGCGGCTACAAGCTCTATGCCGAGGGCAAGACCATGATCGGGCCCATGGCAATTTATTCGCGCAAGTATCGCAAGCTGGACGATGTGCCGGTGGGGGCCAAGATCGGCATTCCCAATGACCCGGCCAACGAGAGCCGCGTGCTGCTGCTGTTGCAGAAGCAGGGCATCATCAAGCTGCGCGAGGGCATCGATCCGCTGACCGGCACCAATGCCACGCCCATCGACATCACCGAGAATCCGAAGAAGTGGAAGTTCGTCGAGATCGACGCCGCGCAATTGCCGCGCACGCTCGATGACCTGGATGCCTCGGCCATCAATGCCGACTATGCCTCCAAGGCCGGCTTCAATCCCGCGCGCGACAGCCTGCTCGTGGAAAGCGGCGACAGCCCCTATGCCTGCCTGATCGCCCTGCGTGACAAGGACCGCGCGCAGCCTTGGCTGGGCAGGCTGGTGCAGGCGTATCAGTCGCCGGAGGTGAAGCGGTATATCGAGACGGAGTTCAAGGGGGGGGATTTTGGCGGCTTGGTGAGCGCGATCGTTATTGCCGGACGTTGATTTGTTTTGATGGCGCGGCAAAGTTTTTGAAGCGCGTCAACGTCGAGAGAGCGGCCCTTATAGTGAAGTCCCGGCGCATGTCCACATGCGGCCGGTTCAACGTTCACGAGAGGGAATTCGCGCATGTCATTTTTTCGCAAGCTCTGGCAGGATCTTAAAAACGGCGAAATGCATGCCGGTGCGCTGGTGGCTGAGCTTGGCACTATTGGGTTCGTATTGCTGCTTCTGCTGTTGGGCGGTGTCAAAAAGCTCATCGAGACTTTCTGGCAGTGACCTCGCCGCATTTGTCTTTTCCACAGGGCTGCACGCCCTCATCCGGTTCACTTCGTTCGAGCAGGTAAAATGCTGGCTCCATTCACCGGAGCCAGCGTCGTCCATGCCGCCGGCCTCGACACGATATCCGAACCGAACATGAGCTACACCCCCAGCCGCCCCATGGGCTATGGCTGCCTGATCCTGAGCATGTCCCTGGTCGGCGCCTACGTCGCGCTGACCAAGCCGCTGGCGGCGCTGCTGCCGGTATTCCTGCTGGCCTGGCTGCGCTTCGCCATCGGCGCGGTCGCCATGCTGCGCTGGCTGAAGAAACCGGCCGATGAAAAGCCGCTCTCCACGCAGTCGCGCTGGCTGGTTTTCCTCGAATCCTTCCTCGGCAATTTCCTCTTCACGCTCTGCATGATTACCGGCGTATCCATGACCAATGCGGTCTCGGCGGGCGTGATCATGTCTTCCATTCCGGCGGTGGTGGCGGTGATGAGCTGGGTCTTCCTCAAGGAAAAAATCAGCTTGCGCGTCTGGGGCGCGGTGGCCTGCGGCGCCATCGGCATCGGCTTGCTGTCGCTGGCCAAGGACAGCCATGGCGCGGCCGCCGCCACCGGCGGGCAGAGCGCCTGGCTGGGCAACGTGCTTGTGTTCTGCGCCGTACTGTGCGAGGCGGCCTATGCCGTCATCGGCAAGAAGCTGACCACGGTCCTCACGCCCAAGCGCATCAGCGCCGTCATCAACCTGTGGGGCCTGCTGCTGATGACCCCCATGGGCTTGTACACCGCGCTGCAATTCAATTTCTCCACCGTGCCGGTCAACATCTGGCTGCTGCTGGTGTTCTATGCCCTGGCCGCCAGCGTCTGGACCGTGTGGCTGTGGATGACGGGATTGAAGGTGGTCCCGGCTGCACGTGCAGGCGTCTTTACCGTGATGCTGCCGGTCTCGGCCGCCGTGGTCGGGGTGCTGGCGCTGGGTGAGAGCCTCTCGGCCCTGCAGGCCGGCGCCTTCGCCGTGGCCCTGGCCGGGATGCTCCTGGCCACGCTGCCGGGCCGCAGTACCGCCGAAAAATTACCGCTGAACTGAGCGAGGAAAAAAATGAATCAAGCCAAACGCCCCACCGGCAAACCACATTCCCCCAGCCCCAAGAAAGCCGCCCCCGGCCACGCCAAGCCAGCCGCGAAGGCGGGCCCCAAGCCCGCGCCCGCGGGTGCGTCGCGCGACAAGCCCAAGACCCACGTCTCCACTGAAGCCGCCCGCCGTCGCCAGCACCAGGCGCATGCTGCCTCGCAGAGCCTGGATGAAGATGAACTGCGCGTGCAGCAGATGGTGGCGCTGGCCAGTGCCGTGGCCGCCGATGCGCCGGACCGTGCAGGCCGCCGTGTCGGCCAGGATGAACTGGAACGCATGGTGCGCAATACCCTGCGCGAGCGCGATGACGACACCCTTTACGAAGCGCTGGAACAGTTGCGCTACGACGATCCGCGCGGCCACGGCTTCCTGCGCGAAGTGGTGGAAGAGGGCGCCGACATCATCGTGCTGCGCCGGGGCGAGAAGGAGCTGGAGATCAACGCCTTCCTGATCCCCTTGCTGGCCCGTACACGCGGCGGCCTGCGCGAGGAGCAGGCCCTGGCCGATGGCGATGCCTTCGACACCCTGCGCGAGAGCATCCAGAAGGCCGGACTGGAAAGCGCCAAGGCGCGCGTGGTACTGGTGCACCATCTCTACCACCCGGAAGAGATCAACGCCTTGAGCTTCAGCGAAGTGGAAGCCATGAACCGCGATGCCTTCGCCTCGCTGACCGACAAGAAGATCCTGAGCGTGCCGGCCATCGAGCGCAGCATGCGCGGCTGGCCGGCCAGCCATTTCGCGGCCGACGATGAGGCGCTGGAACTGCGCTTCCTGCTGGGCTTTTCGCTCAAGGATGTGGATGATCCCTTCTACGCGATTCCGCAGGAGGAAGCCGCCGCCGATGCTTACTTCGAAGCACGCGCGCAGCGCTTCCGCCAGTGGAGCGAAGAGATCACGCCATTGATGCAGCAATGCCTGACCGGGCAATCCGGCGAGGTTGCGCAGTGCCAGTTGCACTTCCTGTACCAGGATCTGTTCCATGGGGCCAAGCACACCGGCAATGGCGAATACCGCACCTTGCAGATGCTCTCCGAACTGGAGGCCGGCCTGGCGCAATCCGGTGCGCAGGCAACTGAGGCCAGCGCCTTCCTCGCGCTGGTGGACGAGGACGACGAGACCACCCTGCAGGTCGTGCTGCGCAATGCGCAAGCCACGCTGGCGCGCTCTGAACATCTGGTCGAGGGCGATTTGCAGGCGGTGCTGTTCGATGCCGCCGATGCGGTAGCCTCGCTGGGCGTGACCGCTGTGCGCCTGGCCGATGGCTTTGATGCGGATGGACAGCCGCTGCGTGTACGTGATCTGCCGGCGGCCTGACTTGCGCGTTCAGTCCAGCAGCGCCTGCAGGCTCGTTCCCGCGGGCTGGCAGCGGAAAATCAACTCGACCTGCATCGGCCGCCAGCCACGGATGAGCTGGCGCAGGTCGGCCTGCATCTGCTGCTTGCCGCAGAAGGCGGTGGCT
Source organism: Herbaspirillum sp. CAH-3 (assembly GCF_009668275.1). Classification (NCBI taxonomy): domain Bacteria; kingdom Pseudomonadati; phylum Pseudomonadota; class Betaproteobacteria; order Burkholderiales; family Oxalobacteraceae; genus Herbaspirillum; species Herbaspirillum sp. CAH-3. Next base: position 73,716 of record NZ_VSWE01000019.1, read on the forward strand.
TTTTCGCGGGCTGCCGAGGTCAGGGCAGGGATCGACATGGTGTAGCTCACCCCCGTGGCCGAGACCGTGTAGAGATCGTCGCGGCCAGCGCTGACTTCGCTGAAGTTGGCGCAGCCACCCAGGGCGGCGACACCGAGGCAGGCGGCGACCAGGCTGCCCCGACGGCGATGATGATGAAGTTGAGTGCGCATGAGATCCCCCGTTGTGCTCGTGACGCGTGCCGTCGGCAGAATTGCCCTGCGGCATCAACGCGACAGGGCAAGCCTACGCGCAGCCTGGCCGCCGTTGGAAGTGGCTTACCCGGTTTTACCCGGATGGCGTGGCTGTAAAAAAATCTTCAACAACGCTCGTTAAAGAGGGGCAGCTGTCAATTTTCGTACAGGCATGTCAGGGCGATGCTACGTCACGTGAACAGTAAATAATTTCCTGCCTGCTGGGAGGCAAGGGCATGCGGCTCCCCGTGCCTGGTATTTGCCTGCGCGAGCCGCTGGCGGCTGGGCTAAAATCATCGACGCCGTTCGGCTCGGGCCGGGCTGCAGACCACGTGTGCCATGCTGCCGATCACAGTGCAGCGGCGCCATCCGCCAAATCAGGGAGAACCGAGAATGACCAACCGTCGCAGTTTCATCACCGGCGTGGCCGGCCTTGCCGCCGCTACTGCCATCCCCAATGTCTTCGCCCAGGCCGCCGCTGCGACCGGCTCCACGGAACCGACCCTGGCCCGCGTGCAGCGGACCAAGACCCTGCGCATCGGTGCCGTGCGCGGTGCCGCACCGTACTACAACAAGGACCTGGCCAGCGGCGAGTGGGGCGGCTTCATGATCGATTTCGCCAAGAGCCTGGCGGCCAGCCTGAACGTGAAACTGGACATCACCGAGACCACCTGGGGCAACTCGGTGCTGGACCTGCAGACGCACAAGATCGACCTGTTCTTCGGCATGAACCCGACCCCGGCGCGCCGCGAGGTGATCGGCTTCACCGAGCCACTGTTCCTCAATGCCTTCACGATCGTCTCCAAGAAGGAATTCAAGACCTGGGCCGACCTGAACAAGCCGGAAGTGAAGATCGCCGTGGACATCGGTTCCTCGCACGACCAGATGATCAGCCGCGTCTGTCCCAACGCCACCATCGTGCGCCTGGAAAAGGCCGACGATGCCACCCTGGCGCTGCAGACCGGCCGTGTCGATGCGCAGGTGCTGGTGTGGCTGCTGGCCCTGAACATCCTCAAGAAGAATCCTTCGCTGGGCAAGATGACCGTACCGCAGCCCTTGGAAGCGACCTCCACCAACATCGGCGTGCCCAAGGAAGAGGACAAGGCCTGGGTCGAGACCATCAACAAGTGGATCGTCGCAGAGCGCGCTGCCGGCAAGATCAAGCCGACCGTGCTGGGCAACCTGCAGAAGCTCTCCGGGGTGAAGCCTGAGGATGTGCCGGCGCAGATTCCGCTGTAATGGCGGTTGGCCCGATCGGCCCCGCTGCAAGCAAGGAAAACCCGCACGGCATTGCCAGTGCGGGTTTTTTATTGGCGGGTCGGAGGGCGCTTGTGGGCAGAATTCAGTTGCCCAGCAAACGCATGCCGGCGGTTCTGGCGGCCTTGCGATCAAAGGTCAGCGTATCGCTGCATCCAGCCTGGTAGCCGTTGCGTTCGATCAGGCAATCCGCAAATCCTGCTGTTGATTCAGCGAAGCGGTGCAGAGCCTGCAATGCGCTTTCGGCGTTTTCCACAATGATTTCAGGCGCCAGCAGGAGCCTCTCGATGATGCGCACCAATTGGGGTTTGCGCACCTTGTAGGCAGCATCCAGCACCCATACCAATTCTGCCAGGGCGATCTGGGAGAGGAAGCCCGGATGCTGTTCGTCCAGCGATTCGATCAGTGTCGTGGCTTGCGCTGACTGCAGCGGATGGTCTTGGGCGAAGTAGCGGGCCAGCACATTGGTATCCAATCCGATCATCGCGCTGCCCCGCCTCGTTGGGTGATGGCGCGCTCCATTTCCTCCAGGGACACGGTACGCTGCGGCGACCGTACGCACCCCTTGAGTGCAAGGATGGATCCTGAAGGGACACCACGACTGGCTGGTGAAGGGGATTGCGACCGAGGCTCGGCCGCGATGGCTTGCTTGTTTTTCGCAGTGGACTCAAGTACGTGGGGAGCGATGGCTGCGGTAGGCACGGTGAACCTCCAGTCAGGGGAAAGGGGAGAGCCGCGAAGTTGCCAGATGCCCTCTCCGAAGTCGAGGCCATGACGAATTTTTGCAGGAGAGTCTCGATTTTCTGCGGCGTCTCTCTCGCCCGGTGATTGGCGAAACCGGGCCTGCGGGAGCGGCCATCCATGCGACAAGCCGCTGTCGCCATCCCGCCATCGCCACCTGGGCGATTGGCCCCGTCGCTCCTTGAGACAAGCGTCTCACCATCCCCCGATGCTGCGCCGCAGGACAACTCCCCGCGCACGCTGTGCTACAACATCACCCATCGCTTCACCGTCGTCTGCGCCCTGGTCCGCATTGATGCCAAGGGATCTGCGCAGTATCGTCCAGCCAGGAGCCCCCCCATGCCCTTCGTTGCGAAAGTCAGCCATCTCGACCGCGTGCGCCGCCTGCTCGACGGCCAGCCTGATCCTGCCGCCAGTCCCTACCTGCAACGGCTGAGCTCATCCTACCTGCGGTCGCTGGACCAGCACCACTTGGACCCGGCCGACATGCGCGGCCCGCGCGTGTTGAGCTCGGGCGAGCTGCGCCAGGTACAGCAGGGCGAGGAAGATTTCCTGCGGGCATCCGGCCAATGCCTGTCGATGCTGCACCAGACCGTGCGCGAAGCCGATTACTGCGTGATGCTCACCAATGCCGGCGGTACCACCATCGACTATCGCGTGGACCGCGAGCGCCGGCATGACTTCAAGCGCGCCGGTCTCTACCTCGGCTCCTGCTGGTCCGAGAGCGAAGAGGGGACCTGCGGGGTGGCCGCCGTGCTGCAGGACGCCTTGCCGATCACGGTCCACAAGAGCGATCACTTCCGCGCCGCCTTCACCACGCTGACCTGCAGCGCCGCGCCCATCTTCTCACCGTCGGGCGAGCTGATCGGCGTCCTCGATGCCTCGGCGATCCGCTCGCCCGATGCACGCGACAGCCAGAACCTGGTCAACCGCATCGTCCTGCAAAGTGCCACCCTGATCGAGGACGGCTATTTCCTCAATGCGATGGCCTGCGCCTGGGTGCTGCTGGTGCACCGCAGCCGCCATTATGTGGAAGCGCAACCGGAAATCCTCATCGCCTTCGATGCCCTTGGCAACATCATCGCCGCCAATCGCCGGGCGCGCGAATGCATTGCGGGATTGCAGCAACTGCCGCGCCCCATGGGCGAGATCTTCGACCTGCACTTCGAAGGCCTGCTCGACAGCCGCGCCCTGCAAGGCTTGCACCTGCTGCGCCTGCATGGCGGTGCCACACTCTATGGCCGCGTCCGCGCACCGGTCTCGCGTGCGGTGCGTCCGGCCCGCGCGCATGCAGCCGGGACGCCGGCGCCCGCGGGCAGCGAGAGCCAGGCCATCCAGGCCGATGAACGCCAGGAGCGCGACCAGATCGTCGCAGCCCTGACCGAATGCAAATGGCGTGCGCCGCACGCCGCCCAATTGCTGGGCATGTCACGCGCCACGCTGTACCGGCGCATGGCGCGCTACCGCATCCTGCCGCCGCATCGACGTTAGCGCTGCAGGCTTCACCCAGGCGGTCAAAGAACCGCCACCCCCATCCAACCACGAGATCTATTGTCGAGATAGAGGAGACTTGTCATGCCCGAAGAAACCCCCAGCCAGTCCATCGCCCACACGCTGGAAACCCTGCAGGCCGCCCTGCGCGAAGGCAATGCCGCCAAGGCCGCCGCCCTGTTCGAGGAGGATGGCTACTGGCGCGACCTGATCGCCTTCACCTGGAACATCAAGACCCTGGAAGGCCGCGAGCAGATCCGCGCCATGCTGCAATCGCAAGTGCCGCAGCTGGGACCGATACAGCTGCGCCTGGATCCCGATGAGACACCATCGCAAGCCGATGGCGTGACCCAGGGCTGGATCCTGCTGGAGACCGGCATCGCCCGCGGCAAGGGCTACCTGCGCCTGCGCGACGGCAAGATCTGGACCCTGCTGACCACCGCCGCCGAACTGAAGGGCCACGAAGAGCACAAGGGCGTAAACCGCCCGCGCGGGGCGGTGCATGGCGTGCATACGCAGCGCCGTACCTGGAAGGAAGAGCGCGAAGCGGAGGCACGCGAACTGGGCTACCAGCAGCAACCGTACTGCCTCATCATCGGCGGCGGGCAGGGTGGCATTGCGCTGGGTGCGCGGCTGCGCCAGCTGGGTGTGCCCACCATCATCATCGAACGCAACGAGCGCGCCGGCGACAGCTGGCGCAAGCGCTACAAGTCGCTGTGCCTGCATGATCCGGTGTGGTACGACCATCTGCCCTACATTCCCTTCCCCGAGAACTGGCCCGTCTTCGCGCCCAAGGACAAGATCGGCGACTGGCTGGAGATGTATGCCAAGGTGATGGAGCTGAACTACTGGGGTTCCACCGTCTGCAAGTCCGCCAGCTTCGACGAGAGCACGCAGAAGTGGACCGTCGTGGTCGAGCGCGAAGGCCGGGAAGTCGTGCTGCAGCCGACCCAGCTGGTGCTGGCTACCGGCATGTCGGGCAAGCCCAATGTGCCGCAGTTTCCCGGAGCGGAAAATTTCCAAGGCGATCAGCATCACTCCTCGCGCCATCCCGGCCCCGATCCTTATCGCGGCAAGAAGGTGGTGGTGGTCGGCTCCAACAATTCGGCACACGACATCTGCGCGGCACTCTGGGAGAACGGCGTGGACGTGACCATGCTGCAGCGTTCGTCCACCCACATCGTCAAGTCCGATTCGTTGATGGAACTGGCCCTCGGTGATCTCTATTCGGAGCGCGCGGTGGCCAGCGGCCTCACGACCGGCAAGGCCGACCTGCTGTTTGCGTCGATCCCCTACAAGGTCTTGCCGTCCATGCAAAAGCAGGTGTTCGACAAGATCCGCGAACGCGATGCGGACTTCTACCGGCGGCTCGAAGATGCCGGCTTCCTGCTCGATTTCGGCGACGACGATTCGGGCCTGTTCATGAAATACCTGCGGCGCGGCTCCGGCTACTACATTGACGTGGGTGCCTCCGAGCTGATCGCCGAGGGCAAGATCCGCCTCAAGAGCGGCGTCGACGTCAAAGAGATCCGCGCGCACTCCATCCTGCTCTCCGATGGCAGTGAATTGCCGGCCGACGTGATCGTCTATGCCACCGGTTACGGCTCCATGAATGGCTGGGCTGCCGACCTGATCTCGCACGAGGTGGCCGACAAGGTCGGCAAGTGCTGGGGACTGGGATCGGCTACCACCAAGGATCCGGGACCCTGGGAAGGCGAGCAGCGCAACATGTGGAAGCCCACGCAGCAACCAGCGCTGTGGTTCCATGGCGGCAACCTGCACCAGTCGCGCCACTATTCGCTGTATCTGGCGCTGCAGTTGAAGGCGCGCATGGAGGGCATTGCGACACCGGTGTATGGCTTGCAGGAGGTGCACCATCTCCGGTAAGGCCTGCAGCTGAGTCCGGTAAAAAAAATGGCGCGCAGGGAAATCTGCGCGCCAATTTTTCGTCCGGCTGAAATGCTGCTGTCAGCCCGGGTTCAATGCGATGTCCATCGCTCCCGGTCAGGCATTGAAGCGGGCCAGGAAAGCCTGCGTCGCGGCCTCCCGCGGATTGTCGATCACCTGCGACGGCGGGCCGGCTTCGACCACCACGCCATCGCGCATGAACACCACCTGGTCCGCCACTTCACGGGCGAAGGCGATCTCGTGCGTGACCAGGATCATGGTCATGCCATCGGCGGCCAGGCCGCGGATCACGTTGAGCACTTCGCCGACCAGCTCCGGGTCCAGCGCCGAGGTTGCTTCATCGAACAGCATCACGTCCGGCTGCATGGCCAGCGCGCGGGCGATGGCGATGCGCTGCTTCTGGCCACCGGAGAGCTTCTGTGGATACATGTCGGCGCGGTCCGACAGGCCCACCTTCTGCAGCAGCGCCATGGCCTTGGCGCGCGCTTCGGCCTTGGGCGTGCGCAGCACGGTGACCATGCCTTCCATCACGTTTTCCACGGCCGTCATGTGCGGGAACAGGTTGAAGTGCTGGAACACCATGCCGGTGCGCTCCCGGAAGGCGGCCAGCTCGCGGTCCTTGGGCAGGCGCGACTTGCGCCCGCTGAATTCGAAGTGGCGCTCGCCGATGCGCACCGTGCCCAGGTCAGGCACGGTCAGCAGGTTCAGGCAGCGCAGCAGCGTGGACTTGCCCGAGCCCGAGGGACCGATCATGGCCACGACGCTGCCACGGGGCACGGCGATGGAAATGTCCTTGAGCACCACGTGCTCGCCAAAGGCCTTCTTGAGATTGCTGATCTGGATCATCGCGTCCGAGTGTTGGTTGTTCATCGTGATCTCCTCAACCGTGCTGGACCGACAGGCGGTTTTCCAGGCGCTTGGCCCAGATGGTGGCCGGCAGCAGGATCACGAAGTAGATGATGGCCACCAGGGTGTAGATCTCCAGCGGACGATAGGTTTCGTGGGCGATGATCTGGCCCTGGTAGAGCAGGTCCGGCACGGCCAGCACCGACAGCAGCGAGGTGTTCTTCAACTGCATGATGGACTGGTTCACCAGCGGCGGCGTCATGCGCTTGAAGGCCTGCGGCAGGATCACGCGCTTCATCAGCTGGAAACGCGTCATGCCCAGTGCCCAGCCCGCTTCGGACTGGCCGACATCGATGGAGACGATGCCGCCGCGAATGATCTCGGAATAGAACGCACCGCCATAGAGCGCCAGCGACAGCATGGCCGCCGTGCCGGCCGACATCTCGATGCCCAGCAGTACCGGCAGCGCATAGTAGAACCACACCAGCTGCACCAGCACCGGCGTGCAGCGGAACACTTCGACGAAGGCGCGCAGCGGGCCGGAGATGAAGGGGTTCGACGACAGCCGGCCCAGGCCGACCACCAGGCCCACCAGGAGGCCCAGCGCAATACAGGCCACGGTGTAGGAGAGGGTATAGACGAAGCCGATTCCGATGATGCTCCTGAATTGCCAGAGCGAGCCGAAGTCCCATTGATACATCTGCGATTTTCCTTGGTTGCCAATTGCATGAGCCCGGGGAGGGCAGGGTGTGCTGCGCATGCACGAACCATGCCCTGTTCGTCCGGGACACTTGCGCGCCGGGTGCCGGGAGGAGGGAGGACATGGGAAGAACTGCCCGCGCGTGGATTGCAAGCGATTGCAATCGACGCTGCGGCGTGCCGCGAACCCGGCCATTGTAAAGGAGAACGCCTGGAGCACGAACTGAACAAAACGTCTCATCATGCGCCGGGAACCCCCGTAGATGCGGGCTTTGGCTAAAATGACGGGATTGCGCAAGTGAAGTGTTTTGCCAAATTCCCGGTCAGCGGGAACGCGCTGTTTCACCTTTTGGATCATGAACCCGTCCCCTTTTCCTTCCCTTCCTGCTGCCACTCCACCCCATTGCGGGCGTGTCATCCTCATCACCGGTGCCGCGCGCGGCATCGGTGCGGCGGTGGCCTTGAGCGTGGCCTCACCCGATGCCGCCCTGGTCCTGCATGCCCGCACCGAGTCGCCGGAGCTGCAGGCGGTGGCGCAGCAATGCCGCGCGCAGGGCGCACAGTGCACGCTGGCGCTGGGCGACCTGGCCGATCCGCACACCGCAGCGCAGTTGCGCGACACCGCGCTCACGCACTACGGCAGGCTCGATGCGCTGGTGGCCAATGCCGGCTTTGCCGATCGCAAGCGCATCGGCGAACTCGCTGATGCGGACTGGTCGCGCTCGCTCGATGCGCTCCTGGGTGGCTTCTTCCGCCTGATCACCGCCTGCCGCGCGCCGTTGGAGGCCAGCGGGCAGGGCCGCGTGGTGGCGGTGAGCTCGTTCGTGGCGCATGTGTTCCGCCTGGGCGAATCGGGCTTTCCGGCGTCGGCAGCGGCCAAGGCCGGCATCGAGGCGCTGGTGAAATCGCTGGCGGTGCAGGTGGCCGCGGCCGGGGTGACGGTCAACGCAGTAGCGCCCGGCTACGTTCAGAAAAGTGACCCGGCCAAGTCGGCCATCGACCCGGCCGCCTGGCAGGCGGCGCTGGCGCGTATCCCGCTGCAGCGCCTGGGACAGCCGCAAGAGATCGCCAACGTGATCGCCTTCCTCCTGAGCCCGGCCGCTTCCTACGTCACCGGACAGGTGTGGCATGTGGATGGCGGACTCACCCTGTAATGCGCAAACGATTCAAATAATTTAAATCATTTATATCATTTATATTTTTCGGAAGTTGAACTGAGACCATGCGCATCATCGTGCTGGGCGCCGGCATCGTCGGCGTCACCACTGCTTATTTCCTCCGCGAACGCGGCCACGAGGTGGTTGTGGTGGAGCGTCGCGCCGAGGTGGCCGCCGAGACCAGCGTCGGCAATGCCGGCCATGTCTGCCCCTCGTATGCCACGCCGTGGGCGGCGCCGGGCATGCCGGCCAAGTCGCTGAAGTGGTCGATGCAGAGCTGGCTGGGCATCGAGGCGGCCTTGCGCTTCACGCCGCGCCTGGATGCGCACCAGTGGAAGTGGCTCAAGACTTTCCTGGCGCAATGCACGCCCGAGCGCTATGCCGTCAACAAGGCGCGCATGGGGCGCCTGGCGCGCTACAGCCACAGCCAGCTGAAGCAGATCCGCGAGCGTCTGGACATCCGCTACGAACAGACCACCGGCGGCAACCTGCAATTGTTCCGCACCCAGGAAGGACTGGACAACGCCGGGCTGTCGACCCAGGTATTGGCCGAAGCCGGTGTGCCCTACGAGCTGCTCGATGCCGATGGCTGCGTGGCATTCGATCCGGGCCTGCATGCGGCCCGCCACGAATTGAAGGGCGGCCTGCTGCTGCCCATGGATGAGACCGGCAATTGCCCGCTCTTTGCGCGGGCCCTGGCAGGATGGCTGCAGGCCCATGGGGTGGAGTTCCACTTGTCCACAGAGGTGCAGGCCATCGAGGTGGCCGGTGGCCAGGTCAGCGGCTTGCGCACGCCCACCGGCACCTTGCGTGCCGATGCCTACGTGGTCGCTTGCGCCAGTGCGTCAGTGCCCATGCTGAAACCCCTGGGGCTGGACCTGCCCATCTATCCGGTCAAGGGCTATGCCATCACGGTGCCGGTGGCCGATCCCAAGAGCGCGCCGCGCAGTGGCGTCATGGACGAGTACTACAAGGTCGCCATCACCCGCATGGGCAATTCCATCCGTGCGGCCGGCACCGCCGAGATCGGCAGCTGGGATACGCGGGTGACCCCGCGCGATTGCGCCACCGCCCTGAAGTCGCTGAAGAATCTTTATCCACAGGGCGCCGACCTGGCCAAGGTCGAGTACTGGGCCGGACTGCGCCCGATGACACCGGATGGCGCACCGCTCATCGGCGCCACCCGCTACGCCAACCTGTGGCTCAACGCCGGCCATGGCTCCAATGGCTGGACCACGGCCTGCGGTTCCTCGGCCATCATTGCCGACAAGATCTCGGGCGTGGCCAGCGCCATCGACAGCGCCGACCTGGAACCGCAGCGCTCATTCTGAAGGCCGTGCGCTTGATCAGCGCTCAAACAGCGCATCCACGTTGGCGCCATTGCTGAAGCTGCTCACGGCCCAGCCGGCGGGGGCCTTGTAGAAGATGAACATCCAGGGAATGGCCTGGCGTTCGGTCTTTTCGATATAGGTCAGCTTGAGCAGCGATTCCCCCACTTTTTCAGAGCGGATGAATTCGTAGCCCACCGAATTGCCGACCAGTGCTTCGATGGCCATGCGCGCGTTGCGTGCATTGGTGCGTGCGCCCTCGAAGGCGCGGATGTCCACCAGCGCATAAGGGGAGAGCAGGCCGTAGGCGTCATCGGTGCGGCCGGCGCCGGCCTGGGCCATGACCTTGTCGGCCAGGGCGCGTACTTCGGTTTCGGATTTGAGGGTGTCGGCGTGGGCGGCGTGCAGCAGGCCGGTGAATGCGAAAGCGGCCAGCGAAGCCAGCAGCGAACGGAGGATGAGCGAGGGCATGGAAGTCTCCTTGTAAGGCAGCACACAAATTGGCACAGGCGCCTATTGTGCCAGCACTGCGCCAGTCTTCCACCGGGTCTGCCGGTGCGCCGCGTACACGCCTGTTAAGCGTGCGCAGGGTCAGCGTAAATCAAGGTAAAACGATCCTGAAGCAGCAATAGGCGCCGCTATGATGGGCAGCCTGCAATCCCGGCCACCTGCGCCATGCGGGGATCGTGAAAGCCAAGGGATTGCGCTCGGGGAGAGCATCATGCGCACCATCATCATCGCCACCTTGCTGGCTTCATCGCTGTCGGGCTGCATCGTCACTTCCGGCAATGCCCTGGTCGACGCCGTGGGACTGGTCGGGTCCACCGCCTCCAGCGTGCGCGCGATGACGCCCAATTCGGTCCAGAATCCCATCGTCTACAGCAAGGATCCGATCCACGAGGTCTGCATCGAGTGGAATGGTTCGGTGGCGCTGAGCGACTTCGTGCCCGGCCTGCAGGGCGAGCTGCAGAAGCACGGCGTGCAAAGCCGCGTCTACGATGCCGGCACCCAGTCCCTGGCCTGCCCGGTGACGTTGAGCTATGTGGGCTACGTCAAGTGGGATACCAAGGTCTTCACCGATGCCTATACCCCCTATCTCACCTATGCCGCGCTGACCCTGCGCCGCGAGGGACGCGTACTGGGGACGGCGCAGTACCGGCTGGGTTCCTTCGGCCAGGACAAGTGGGCCAGCGCCGGCGACAAGCTGGCGCCGCTGGTCGATGCGCTCTTCCCCGGCAACCCGCAGGTGGCGGACAACTCTCCGGGCAACATGCGCAGTGCGGCCAACGGATTTTGAACACCGGGGGTGGTATTGCACCCTTGCGCTATCCCTGGCCCAATGAACAACGGCAAGCCCCAGGCTTGCCGTTGTCGTTTCCGGCGGGCCGTCTTCGCGTGCGCAGCGCCGACGCCATTACCCGTTCACCCGATCATCCGATCACCAGATGGTCAGCAGGCGCCGGAAGAAATTGCCATCGCTGCTGGCGTCGGCAATGGAGCCGCCACCGACCTGTTCCAGGCGCGCATCGGCCACGTTGGAAGAGGCCACGATGCCGCCGCGGATGTCGCGCGTGCGCACCACGCCCGAGAAGCGCAGGGTGTTGGTGTTGCCGTTGACGCCGATGCGCTTTTCGCCGGCCACCACCAGGTTGCGGTTGGGCAGCACTTCGACGATGGAGACCATCAGCGTGCCGCTCATGGTGTTGGTATTGCTGCTGTCGCCGGAACCCTTGAAGGTATTGCTGCCGCTGGCCGAATAATTGGCGTCGTAGAGTTGCGTGAACAGTCCGCCCAGCGGTGCGCCCGAGCCCGGTCCCTTTTGCGAGAGCGTGGTGTCGCGGCTGTTGTTGGTGGCAGCCTTGTTGCTGCTGCTGATGGATTCGGAGATGTCGATCTTGATGATGTCGCCGACGTTGTAGGTGGTCGGTTCCTCGAACAGCTGGGCGCTGGAGACGCGGAAGATGGCGCCATTGTTTTCCACGTTGGCCACCTGGTAGGCCGGCCGCACGCTGGTGGGCCCGGTGACCATGGGCGCCGGGCTGCTGCAGGCCGACAGCAGGGCCGATAGCGATGCGGCCAGTGCGCAGGCACCGGCAAGGCGATACTGGAATGTCATGCTGCTCCCCCGATGGCGGCCAGGCTGGATGCCGGGCGGCGCGTGCAGGGATGATGGCCGCTGGCGGCGTAAGCAGCGGTTAGGCCCGTGTAAAGTGCGGCAAACAATCATCAATGGCGGTTAAGTCGTATGCCTGGCAGCATTAAGCGCAGGTTAATGCTGGATCGAACCAGCATTAAATACCGGTGAGCCCGGCCGATTTCGCCTGCCGCGTGTCACCGCCGTGGATGGCACACCACAGCCGCGCTGTTGTGATCGCTTTGACTCGGGCTTGACGCTGGTTTGCCCTCAATGCGTCGGCGTTTTTCCGTGCATAATGGCGCCACCCCCAACTCAGCGGTCCCGCTTGGCGTGACTGCCCTTCATCATGGCAACAGACAAGAACCAGGCCGCACCCAGCGCCGAGATTGCAGCGCCCAGCGTGCATGACCAGCTGGTATCGTCCCGCATCCGCCAGCGCATCAAGGCGGCCGGCGTGCGTTTCCACGCCAACGACAATATCGCCGCCTTCATCAAGGAAGGCGAACTGGAGCAATTGCAGGCCGAAGTGCAGTCCAAGCTGGCCGCGGTGCTGGAGAGCCTGGTGATCGACGTCGAGAGCGATCACAACACCCAGGACACCGCCAAGCGCGTGGCCAAGATGTACTTGAACGAAGTCTTCAAGGGCCGCTACCAGGCCGCGCCTCCGGTGACCGAGTTTCCCAATATCGAGCGCCTGAACGAACTGATGATCGTGGGCCCGATCACGGTACGCAGCGCCTGCTCGCACCACCTGTGCCCGATCATGGGCAAGGTGTGGGTGGGTGTGATGCCCAATGAGCATTCCAACCTGATCGGCCTATCCAAGTACGCGCGCCTGCTGGAATGGATCATGAGCCGCCCGCAGATCCAGGAAGAGGCGGTCTCCCAGGCCGCTGACCTGCTGATGCAGAAGCTGCAGCCCGATGGCCTGGCCATCGTCATGGAAGCGGATCACTTCTGCATGCACTGGCGCGGCGTCAAGGATGTGGAGTCGAAGATGATCAACAGCGTCATGCGCGGCTCCTTCCTGCGTGACGCCAACCTGCGCCGTGAATTCCTGGCGCTGATTTCCCAACGTCAACGAGGTTAATCATGCTGGTTCGTCTGATCTATGCAAGCCGCTCGCGCGAGACCATTACCCACGACACCATCGAGGGCATCCTCGCGGCATCGCGCCAGCGCAATCCGCAGCAGGGCATCACCGGCGTGCTGTGCTACAGCGACACGACCTTCGTGCAGGTGCTCGAAGGCGGGCGCGACCAGGTCAATCGCCTGTATGGCCGCCTGCTGCGTGATGACCGCCACCAGGACGTGATCCTGCTGGCCTATGAATCGATCGACGAGCGCCAGTATTCTTCCTGGACCATGGGCAAGATCCGCCTGGACAAGATCAACCGCTCGCTGTTGTTGAAGTATTCGGTCACGGGTGAGCTCAATCCCTACGATGTTTCCTGCTGTTCCACCGTGGCGCTGTTGAATGAGCTGGCCTCGACGGCGGCCTTCGCGCAGCGTGACTGATCCTGCCAGACCGGATCGGCAGCAGATGTGAAAACGGCGCCCCAGGGCGCCGTTCTTGTTTGCGCTGGTGCAGGCTGCGCTTACTGCAGGTCGATGCCGGGCACGTTGCGGATACCCCATTTGGCCGGATCGGCATAGGCCACGATCTTGTCGCTGCCCCGGGCCAGGTCGATGATTTCCGGCTTGAGCGGCATGCGGCTGGTGGTGGAGTAGAACACTTTGATGCGCGGGTTGAGCAGGTGCTCCGGGCGCTGGTCCACCACAACGCCCAGGCGGCCCGATTGCAGGATCACGCAGGAGCCCGTCGGGTAGATGCCGATGGCCTTGACGAAGGCTTCCATGGTGATCGGATCGAAGTGCCCGGCGCTGGCGGCCATGTGGCGGATGGAGCGGGCCGGATCCCAGCCGGCCTTGTAGGGACGGTTGGAGGTGATGGCGTCGTAGACGTCGCATACCGCACCCATCTTGGCCATGATGGAAATGCTGTCGGCCTTGAGGTTGAAGGGGTAGCCGCTACCGTCGATCTTTTCGTGATGGTGCAGCGAGACGTCCAGCGCGGCTTCGCCGATGCCCTCGATCTGTTGGAGGATGCCGTGGCCCTGCACGGTGTGCGAGCGCACCGAGGCAAATTCCTCTTCGGTCAGCTTGGCCGGTTTGTTGAGGATGTCCAGCGGCACGGCCATCTTGCCCACATCGTGCAGCAGCCCGGCCATGCCGGCCTGCTTGATCTGTTCTTGCGTCATGCCGAGCTGGTTGGCCAGCGAGATCATCATGGCGCACACCGCGACCGAATGCATGTAAGTGTAGTCGTCGGTGGTCTTCAGGCGCGCCAGGCTGATCAAGGCATCGGCATTGCGCGAGACCGAGGAGGTGATCTCGGTCACCAGTTCGGCCGCATCCTTGACGTCGACCGTCTTGCCCATGCGCGCTTCGGAGAACATGTTGAGCACGGTGGACTTGGAAGATGAAATGATGCGCGCGGCGCGCTCGCGTTCCACCGCAGTCTCGGTGCGCGTGGCCGGCTTGCGCACGGCCACGGTGGCGCTGGCGCCCTCGTGGGCGATGGCGATCCCGGCGGGAGGGGCGGCTTTATCGTGCCCGTCCTCGTCGTCTTCGTCGGCCTCGTCGTCGATCTCGTGTTCGGGCGCAATGTCGCGGCCCTTGGCCGTGTCGATGGTGACTTCTTCGACCGGGCACTCGCGCAGCGTCTGCAGGTCTTCCAGCGTCTCGATCTTGAAGGACTTGCGCCAGAAAGGATGATTGATCCATCCGCCGGGGATGGAATGGACGTACATGCCCAAACGTAATTGGGTCAAGGCGATGGATTTCAACATATCGAATTCAGGTCTGAGCCTGTCGCTGGTTTCCGTACTGAAAGCGGTTCGATTTCCCTGATGAAATGGACGCCTGTTCTCCGGAGGAAGAGGTCCAGGGATGGTCCGTGAACATCTTCCGACTGACGAGCTATCGTAACAGAATGGCATCGGTTTTACGCGCCTTGTCGTCGTCTTGCCGAGGAATTTTACCTGTCGGCGCGAGGAAGTTTATGTGCGGAAAATGTTTGATCTGAAGATCGTTGCAAAACTGGCGTCTTGCCGAGACAGGCAGCCACCGCCTGAGAATCCGGGCGACGGTGGCTGTGAGGAATGGTGAAAAAAACTTACTTTTTTGATGGCGGGGCGTAAGGGTTGCTGGTGAGCAAACGCAGGAAGCTGGCAATGCAGGCTACGCCGGCAAATGCTGCACCGAAACCGAGGGCAAAGCGTGAGCCCTGGGTCTCCGACAAGTTGAAGCACAGCGCCACCAACGAAGCGCCCACGCTCTGGCCCAGCAGGCGCGCGGTGGCCACGATGCCGGAGGCGCCGCCGCTGCGATGGGGCGGTGCGCTGGTCATGAGCGCCTTCAGGTTGGGCGACTGGAAGAAACCGAATCCCATGCCGCAGAGCAGCATGCGCCAGCTGATCTCCCAAACGGTGGGCGCAGCCGGCATGAAAGTCATCGACAACAGGCCCGCACACAAGAGCGCCAGGCCGACACCGCCGAGGATGCCGACCGGATAGCGGTCCGAGAGCCGTCCGGCGATCGGCGCCATGATGGCCACGGCGACCGGCCAGGGCGTCATGAGCAGGCCGATCTCGACCTGGCTGCGACCCAGGTCATGGTGGAAGAAGAAGGGCAGGGAGACGAAGGCCAGGCCCTGTGCCGCGAAGGAACACACGGCGGTGATGGTCGAGAGCGTGAACATGGGATGGCGGAACAAGTCCACCGGCAGCATCGGTGCCGGGTGCGACAGTTCGCGCTTGAGCAGGAACAGTCCGCAGAGCAGGGCGGCGGCCAGTTCCAGCCCGACCACCTGGGCCTCGGCCTGGTGCGCACCTTCGCCGATGGCCAGGATCAGCAGGCCGAAGGCGGCGGCGTTGAGCACGGCACTGCGCAGGTCGAAGGCGTGCGAGGACAGCGCGGTGTGCGGCAGCGAGGGCAGGGCCAGGATGACGGCGGCCACACCCAGCGGCACGTTGACCGCAAAGAGCCACGGCCAGGGCGCAATGGCGAGGATGCCCGAGGCCACCGAGGGCCCGACCGTGAAGGCGATGGCCACGATGAGCGTATTCAGGCCCACGCCACGCCCGAGCGAGCGGGTGGGGTAGATGAAGCGGATCAGCGCGGTATTGACGCTCATGATGCCGGCCCCGCCCAGTCCCTGCAGGAAACGCGCCATCACCAGCGTGGGCAGCGACCAGGCCACCGCGCACAGCAGCGAGGCGGCGGTAAAGAGCACCAGTCCCCAGATATAGATGCGGCGGTAGCCGATGATTTCACCGAGCGCCGCCAGCGGCAGCAACGCCACCATCATCGCCAGCTGATAGGCGGTGACGATCCACACCGAGGCTGCAGGCGTGGTGTTGAGGTCCAATGCCATGGCCGGCAGGGCAGTGTTGGCAATGGCGGTATCGAGGGTGGCCAGGCCCACGGCGATGCCCAGCGCCAGGATGGCGCGCCCGCGCTGTTCGGGCGGCAAGCCCTCGCCGGCGATGACGATGTGGTGGGCGGGATCGGAAGGGCCGGGAGTGGAAGGCTGCGATGACATGGGGTCGTAGGGTTCTGGCGTAGCAAGCGTGCTGGCGCAAGGCAGGCAAGGCCGCCGGTGGCGCCGCCGCCGCTTGTTGTCGTGGTTGTCTTGGAGGTCCGGGACTGCGCGCGGCCCCGCAGGGCAGCGCCGGTCAATGATAGCGGGGAACGTGCGACTACGCAGGAGGCGGCCATGTGCCGGGCGGCTGCGCTATGATGGCGGTTTGCGCCAGCGCGGCTGGCGACTTTGATCACGGAGTGGCAAGCATGTCCAAACAGCAGTTCTCGGAGCGCCTGTGCGCATGGATCGATCAGCATTTCGAGGAAGAGGTCGCGGTCCTGCAGCAGTTGATCCGCATCCCCACCGATACCCCGCCCGGCAACAACGCCCCGCACGCCGATGCGGTGGCCGAGCTGGTGCAGTCCTGGGGCTGGCAGGCCGAGAAGCACGCAGTGCCCGCCGGGCAGGTGCGCGACTACGGCATGCAGAGCATCACCAACCTGATCGTGCGTCGTCCCTATGGCGACGGCGGCCCGACTCTGGCGCTCAACGCCCACGGCGACGTGGTGCCGCCGGGCGAAGGCTGGACCCATGATCCGTATGGCGGCGAAGTGGCCGATGGCCGCATCTATGGCCGTGCTGCTGCAGTCTCCAAGAGCGACTTCGCCAGCTACATCTTCGCCACCCGCGCGCTCGAGTCGCTGGGCGCCGCACTGCGCGGTGCCGTCGAGCTGCACTTTACCTATGACGAGGAATTCGGCGGCGTGCTCGGCCCGGGCTGGCTGCTGGAGCAGAAGCTGACCCGCCCGGATTACGTGCTGGCAGCCGGCTTCAGCTACAACGTGGTGACCGCCCACAATGCCTGCCTGCAGTTCGAGGTGACCGTGCATGGACGCGCCACCCACGGCTCCATGCCCGAGACCGGCCATGATGCCCTGCAGGCGGCCAATGCCATCCTCAATGCGATCTATGGCGCCTTGCCGGGATTGAAGGACATCCGCTCTTCCATCCCCGGCATCAGCCATCCGACCATGATCGTCGGCCGCATCGATGGCGGCACCAATACCAACGTGGTACCGGGCAAGGTGGTGTTGAAGATGGACCGCCGCATGATTCCCGAGGAAGATCCGGCGCAGGTCGAAGCCGGCGTGCGCCAGCTGATCGAAGACGCAGTGGCCGGCCTGCCGGGCATCCGCGTGGAGATCCGCCGCCTGCTGCTGGCGCGCGCGCTGCGCCCGCTGCCCGGACACGAGAAGCTGGTGGACAGCCTGCTGCGCAATGCCCGGCAGGTCATGGGCGAGACCCTCACCACCAATGGTTCGGCGCTCTATACCGATGCCCGCCTGTATGGTGAGGCCGGTATTCCGGTGGTGCTGTTCGGTGCCGGTCCGCGCACCCTCATGGAATCCAACGCCAAGCAGGCCGATGAGAACCTGGCGCTGGATGATCTCAAGAAGGCCACCAAGGTGGTCGCGCTGATGCTGCTGGATTTCCTCGGCCCGCAGGACTGAGGGCGGCGCGAGCCAGGCGCGCCGGCGGAAATCTTGGCCGGCTGCGCCTGCGGGATTGCTGTGTGGAAATGCGGCCGCATCGCAGGCCGCGCCACAAATGATTACAATGTGTGCCCGCGACAGCGTGGCCGACGTTTCCTGTCGGCATGTTCCGGGCCGGAGGGCTGTGCTGCCATCCGGATAACCAAGCAAGCCTTGTGGGACCGAGATCAATCGCATGTTCAACGCCATCGAGCACACTCATCCGCCCCAGTCGCCGGCCGGCCGCAAGCCCGGCTATCTTGGCCTGTCGTTCCGGCAATTGCTGCTGGCCGCCTTCCTGCTGATTGCCGCGCTCCTGAGCGGCACCTCCATTCACGCCCTGTTCACGCTGGACCGCATGTCGGCCAACAGCCGCGAGACCGCGCGCCAGGCGGTGCAACTGACCGAATCCGCACAGCGCCTGGCCGAGCGCACCGTGGCCATGGAGCGCAGTGCGCGCCAGTACCTGGTGCTGGATGACCCTGCCTTCCATGACCGCTTCACCGAGGCGCGCGAGCAGGCGCGCCAGGCCGTGGGCGAATTGTCGGATTCGCTGCCCATGGCACCGCGCGAGCTCTTCAGCCAGTGGGGTGTGTATGTGGATGAAGCCGCCGGCGTGCTGGAGGGCGAGGCGCGCAAGGACAAGGGCGAGCAGGCCCGCTTGTTCCAGGACTTCGCGCGCCTGCCCGCGCTCAATGAACGCATCGCGCTGGAGAGCCGGCGCGAGGTGGATCGTCGCAACAATGCGCTGTCGGCGGCGCTGGAGCAGCAACGCCAGCTGCTCACCGCCCAGGTGGTCGGCGCCATCGTGCTGGCGGTCTTGCTGGCCTTCTGCTTCGGGCTGTGGCTGTCGCGCCCGATGGCGCGGCTGGAACAGGCCATCGGCCGGCTGGGTGACAACCGCTTTGACCAGCCTATCGACGTGCGCGGCCCGGCCGATATCCGCCGCCTGGGCCAGCAGCTGGACTGGCTGCGCCAGCGCCTGGCCGACCTGGAGGCGGAGAAGTCGCGCTTCCTGCGCCACGTCTCCCATGAATTGAAGACCCCGCTGGCCGCGCTGTGCGAAGGCGCGGCCTTGCTGGATGACGGCGTGGCCGGGCAACTGACCGACAACCAGCGCGAGATCGCCCGCATCCTGCGCCAGAATACCCAGTCGCTGCAGACCCAGATCGAGGACCTGCTGCGCTATAACGAAGTATCCTTCGATGCCCAACGCATCCATCCCGTACCGGTGGACCTGCGCGCGCTGCTGCACAAGGTCGTCGACGACCAGCGCCTGCAATGGCTGGCGCGCGAGCTGAAGGTGGAGATCGAGGGGGCGGCCCGGACCGTGGTGGTCGATCCCGAGAAGATGGCCATCGTGCTGGCCAATTTGCTGTCCAATGCCGTGCGCTTCAGCCCCCAGGGCGGTTTCATCCGCTTCCTGCTCACCGAGGCACCGGGCATGGTCCGCGTGGAATGCCTGGACCAGGGGCCGGGCGTGGCGCCGACCGACGCCGCACGCATCTTCGAACCCTTCTACCAGGGCTTGCACCAGCCCTCCGGTGCCCGCCGTGGCAATGGTATCGGCCTGTCCGTGGTGCGCGAGTACGTGCAGGCGCACAGCGGCAAGGTCTATCTGGTCCCGCGTGAGGGCGGGGCGCATTTCCGAATCGAGTTGCCTGATGAAAAATAAGATCCTGATCCTTGTGGGCTCCCTCGTGCTGGCCGCCTGCGTGGGGCCGCAGCCGTCCGCGCCGACCTCCACCATCCAGCTGGTCCAGTCCACCAGCAACATCGATGAGCTGCTGGCCTACAACGTCCAGTTGCGCAAGATGACGCCGGCCGAACTGGGCCGCGAACTGCAGCGCATCAACGCCTATCCGGCCGGTCCGGCCACCAACGTGCGCCGCGCCATGGCGCTGTCCCTGACGCGCGACGCCATCGACCTAGCCAAGGCCGAAGCCCAGCTATGGAACGTCATGGCCGATCGCAGCGTCGAAGCGGAGAAGCTCAAGCCTCTGGTGCAGTTGTTGGTTGGACATTATTCCGACCTGCGCCGCGTAGCCGACAGTGCCGAGAAGTCCTCGGTGCAACTGAAGGAAGCGCAGCGCAAGGTCGATCAGCTCAACGACAAGCTGGAAGCGCTCAAGAACATCGAACGGACCCTGCCGGCTGGCGGCAAGTAATTTCACTCCCCGACGACCGGGGAGGCCGCCATCGGGTCGGGCCCGTTCCCTTTATTGGAACTGGAGTCCCGATGGGAAAGACTGCCCCCCTGATGCTGGTCGACGATGATCCCGACCTGTTGCGATTGCTCACACTGCGCCTCAACGCCAGCGGATACCGCATCCTGGCCGTGGAAAGCGCCGAGGCCGCCCTGGCCCAGCTGGCCATTGCGTTGCCGGCGCTGGTGATCACCGATGTGCGCCTGCCCGGCATGGATGGGCTGGCGCTGTTTGCCGAGATCCGCAGCCGTTATCCGGCCTTGCCGGTGATCCTCCTCACCGCGCACGGCACCATTCCCGATGCCGTCGAGGCCACCACCCAGGGCGCGTTCGCCTATCTCACCAAGCCGTTTGACGGGCATGTGCTGCTCGACAAGGTGGCCCAGGCGCTGAGCCTGTCCGCTCCCGCCCAGGAGGCCCCGGACGAAGCCTGGCGCGCCGACATCATCAGCCGCAGCCAACGCGTCGATGAGCTGCTGGCCGAGGCGCGGCTGGTGGCGGCCTCCGACGCCAGCATCCTTATCCGCGGCGACAGCGGCACCGGCAAGGAATTGCTGGCCCGCGCCATCCATCGCGCCAGTCCGCGTGCCGACAAGCCCTTCATTGCCGTCAATTGCGGCGCCATTCCGGAGCAGTTGCTGGAGTCCGAACTGTTCGGCCATGTGAAAGGCGCATTTACGGGCGCTGTAGAGCATCGTGAAGGTTTGTTCCAGGCGGCGGAGGGCGGCACCCTGTTTCTCGATGAAATCGGCGATATGCCGCTGGCCTTGCAGGTCAAGCTGTTGCGGGTACTGCAGGAAAAGAGCGTGCGCCAGGTCGGCGCCAACCTGGCCGCCGAGGTGGACGTCCGGGTGATTTCGGCCACGCACCGCGACCTGGAGGCGGCCATGAACGAAGGGCACTTCCGCGCGGACCTGTATTACCGCCTCAATGTGGTCACCCTCAGCCTGCCGCCGCTGGAAGAGCGGCGCGAGGATATCGCCCTGCTGGCCAATCATTTCTTGAAGTCCATTGCCGCCAAGTATCCAAAACGATTGACCGGGTTTGCGCCCGATGCGCTGGAAGTCTTGAGCCTGGCCCATTGGCCGGGCAATGTGCGCCAGCTTTATAACGTGGTGGAGCAGGTGTGTGCGCTGTCGACGGCACCGCTGATCCCGGCTTCCCTGGTCCAGCGCGCCCTGCGCGTGCCGACGCTGGATCTGCTGCGCTATGCCGAGGCCAAGCAGAAGTTCGAGCGGGATTACCTGGTGCGCTTGTTGAAGTTGACCGATGGCAATGTGTCCGATGCGGCCCGGCTGGCCGACCGCAACCGCACCGAGTTCTACCGGCTGCTGCAGAAGAATGGCCTGGACCCGCGCCGCTTCCGGGGAGGGGAAGAGCCCGTCGTGCTGGAACGACAGGACGGAGTCGTTTGAAATCAAGGACTTGCGAGCAGCAGGGATACACGTTGTCGGGCGAGGCCGACGGAAATGGCGGTTTTGTTTGCTCATCCATGGCATGACGGCGCGTGGTGTCCGCTGTAAGTCATTGATTTCATTTGGGAGTTGAAGGGGTGGCACGTCCTTTGCGATAGGGTGTGTCAGCGTTGCCTATATATATGAAGCGTTGGGCAACACCAGGATCACCTCATTGAACAAGGAGAACGCCATGAATACATCTTCACTCGCAGCGCGATTGCTGGCCGCCGCCATCACGATGGCCGCTGCCGCCCCTGCCGTCCACGCCGCGGATGCGGGCAGCGCCAGTGCGCCGTCTGCCCAGAAGGCCGGTGCCTATATAGACGACTCGGTCATTACTGCCAAGGTGAAGGCGGCGCTGGTGGAAGACAAGCAGATCTCTTCCATGAAGATCAAGGTCAGCACCAAGGATGGGGTGGTGACACTGAAGGGATCCGTGCCCAGTGCGGAGCTGGGCCAGCATGCCTTGCAGCTGGTCGCCGGCATCGAGGGTGTGCGGGATGTGAAGAGCGACCTCACCGTCAAGGCAGGTTGAGCAGCATCTTCAGAATGGAACAATATTCGCTAATTATTTGAATCATTTGTAGCAGTAAAAGAGAAACCGGGCCGTCCCGTCAGGGATGGCCCGGTTTCTCTTTGTTTTTGGCGGGGCTTGCCAATACCGCTGTACGCCAAGCTGGGCAAGGCTTTGCGGGGTAGGGTAGGCGGCTGGGAAACTATCCTTCTAAATTATTTTCGATTATTTTTCAAAAAGTACTTGCGCGGTGGGTAGGGCGTTGCTATAGTTCGCCCCCTGCTGACGCGACACACGAAGCGAAGTTGAAAAACAGAGCGACGGATGTGGGCGAAGCAAAGAGTAGTGAAGCAGGTTGTAAGGCGTTTTAAATGGAAGTAGTCGAGCGGTAGTAAAAGCGAAGACGAAAAAATTTAAAACGAATCGCAAAAAAGTAGTTGACGCGATAAACAAACTGCTACATAATCTCGTTTCTCTGCTGCTGACGAACAAAACGATTCGCAGCGATGCAAACAGCGCCAAGCGCGTTTGCGGCAGACAAGATCTTTAAAAATTAACAGCCGATAAGCGTGGGCGTTTAATGAAGTGCGACAGAACTTCGGTTCTGGAAACTTTAAATATTAAATGCTCACAAGAAATATAGGTAAGTTCGCAAGAAATTACCTGTCAGTATTTTGAGAGAGCGATGCCCTTCGGGGTAGCCAGAAATGGCACAAAACAGAGAT